>NZ_CAMVDO010000062.1 GCF_947166265.1 uncultured Fibrobacter sp.
TAAGACGTTGAAAGATTTACATTTTTTGTCTATATTTGCGCAAGTTTAAACCTTGTGAATTTTAGACGAAAGATGAATCGAATTTCTGCAATGCCCTTGCCCCCGTGCAATGCAAAGTGCGCAACCCGTTGCGCAATGGCAGTTGATTCTATCAAGGTTAATTGTTTTTCTGATTTTGCTGAACTTTTTAGTTCAGCGTTTTTTTTAGGATTTAATAATTAATACAACGGAGAAAACAAAATGAAGATTGAAGGCATCGACAAAGTCCTTATCATCGGTTCTGGCCCGATCGTGATCGGTCAGGCTTGCGAATTCGACTATTCCGGCACCCAGGCTTGCAAGGCCCTGCGCGAACAGGGTTACAAGATTGTGCTCGTGAACTCCAACCCGGCTACCATCATGACCGACCCGGTCATGGCCGATGCCACCTACATCGAACCGCTGAACGTCGCCCGCCTCACCCAGATTATCGAAAAGGAACGCCCGCAGGCCCTCCTCCCGAACTTGGGCGGTCAGACCGGCCTGAACCTCGCCTCAGCTCTCAGCAAGGCTGGCGTGCTGGACAAGTACGGCGTGAAGGTCATCGGTGTGAACCTCGACGCTATCGAACGCGGCGAAGACCGTGAAATCTTCAAGGAAACCATGCAGAAGCTCGGCATCGACACTCCGCGCTCCGGCATTTGCCACTCCGTGGAAGAAGCCGAAAAGATCGTTGCTGAAATCGGCTACCCGGTGGTGGTTCGCCCGGCATACACCATGGGCGGTGCAGGCGGCGGTTTCTGCTACAACGTGGAAGAACTCCGCACCATTTGCTCCAACGGTCTTGAACTCTCCATGACGCACCAGTGCCTCATCGAAGAATCCATCCTCGGTTGGGAAGAGCTGGAAGTCGAAGTCGTGCGCGATTCCAAGAACCAGATGATCGCCATCTGCTTCATCGAAAACATCGACCCGGTGGGCGTGCATACCGGCGACTCCTTCTGCGCAGCCCCGTTCCTCACCATCGACAAGAAGCTCGAAGAAGAACTGAAGGAAAAGGCCTTCAAGATTGTGGAATCCATCGGCGTGATTGGCGGTACCAACGTGCAGTTCGCTCACGACCCGAAGACCGGCCGCGTGGTGATTATCGAAATCAACCCGCGTACCAGCCGCTCTTCTGCCCTTGCTTCCAAGGCTACCGGCTTCCCGATCGCCCTCATTTCTGCAAAGCTCGCCGCAGGCCTTACCCTCGACCAGATTCCGTACTGGCGCGACGGAAGCCTCGAAAAGTACACCCCGAGCGGTGACTACGTGGTGCTCAAGTTCGCTCGCTGGGCATTCGAAAAGTTCCGCGGCGTCGATGACTGCCTCGGCACCCAGATGAAGGCCGTGGGCGAAGTCATGGCTATCGGCAAGACCTACAAGGAAACCCTCCAGAAGGCTATCCGCGGTCTCGAAAACGGCCGTGCGGGCCTCGGCTTTGCGAAGGACTTCAACAAGAAGAGCAAGGAAGAACTCCTCGAAATGCTCAAGACCCCGAGCTCCGAACGCCACTTCCAGATGTACGAAGCCATCCGTAAGGGCGCTACCGACGAAGAAATCTTCGCCGCCACCTACGAAAAGGCCTACTTCGTGCAGCAGATGCGCGAACTCGTGGAACTCGAAGAAGAAATGCTCAAGACTCCGGGCCGCCTGCCTTCCGATGAACTCCTCATCAAGGCCAAGAAGGACGGCTTCAGCGACAAGTACATCGCGAAGATTCTCGGCATCCGCGAAAAGGACGTGCGCAAGAAGCGCACCGAACTCGGCGTGGTCGAAGGCTGGTGCGCAGTGCCGGTGAGCGGCGTGAAGGACCAGTACTACTACTACAGCACCTACAACTGCAAGGACGAATCTACCGCTTCCACCAACCCGAAGAAGATCATGATTCTCGGCGGTGGCCCGAACAGAATCGGCCAGGGTATCGAATTCGACTACTGCTGCTGCCACGCTGCAATGGCCCTCCGCGAAATGGGTTACGAGACCATCATGGTGAACTGCAACCCCGAAACGGTTTCTACCGACTACGATACTTCCGATAAGCTGTACTTCGAACCGATCAGCCTCGAAGACGTTCTCCAGATTTACCACAAGGAAAAGCCGGCTGGAGTGATCGTGCAGTTCGGTGGACAGACTCCGCTGAACATTGCCCGCGCACTCTCCGACGAAGGTGTGAAGATTCTCGGTACGAGCATCGACTCCATCGATATTGCCGAAGACCGCGACCTGTTCCGCAAGATGATGGACCAGCTCGGCATCCCGATGCCGGAAAGCGGCATGGCCACGAACATCGACGAAGCCCTCGCTTGCGTCAAGCAGATCGGTGGCTACCCGGTGATGATCCGCCCGAGCTTCGTGCTTGGCGGCCGCGGCATGGAAGTCATCTACGACGAAAACATGCTCCGCGAATACGTGGCGAAGGCCGTGGGCGTGACCCCGGATCGTCCGCTCCTCATCGACCGCTTCCTCCACAACGCTTTGGAATGCGAAGCCGACGCCCTCTCTGACGGCGAACACGTTTACATCCCGTCCGTGATGGAACACGTCGAACTTGCCGGTGTCCACTCCGGTGACTCCGCTTGCATTATCCCGCCGGTGACCATCACGAAGGAAAACTTGGCAACCATCAAGGATTACACCAGGAAGATTGCTGAAGCCCTCCACGTTTGCGGCCTCATGAACATGCAGTATGCTATCGAAGACGGCAAGGTGTTCGTCCTGGAAGCGAACCCGCGTGCATCCCGCACGGTGCCTCTGGTCTCCAAGGTCTGTAACACGCAGATGGCCCGCCTCGCTACCCGCCTCATGCTCGGTGCGAAGCTCGAAGACCTGAAGCTCAAGGACAAGAAGTTCAACCACCATGGCGCCAAGGAAGCCGTGTTCCCGTTCGACAAGTTCCCGAAGGTGGACCCGGTTCTCGGCCCCGAAATGCGCTCCACCGGCGAAGTCCTCGGCCTCTCCGACGACTACGCCCTCGCTTACTACAAGAGCCAGGAAGCCGCAGGTTCCTTCCTCCCGAACGAAGGTGCCGTGCTCATCAGCCTTTCTGACAAGGTGAACCTCTCCGAACAGGCGATTGAAATCGGTAAGGAATTCCAGAAGCTCGGCTTCAAGATTTACGCTACCGAAGGCACCGCCAAGTTCTACGAGAAGGCCGGCGTCAAGTGCGAAGTGGTGAACAAGATCGCCGAAGGCCGCCCGAACGTTCTCGATATCATCCTGAACAAGCAGGTGAACCTCATCATCAACACGCCGTGGGCAAAGCGCGACGCCATCAAGGACGAAAGCGCCATCCGTAAGGCCGCCATCAAGTACAAGGTTCCCTACATCACGACCCTCGCCGGTGCTTATAACACAGTGAAGGGTATCGCGGCTGCACGCAACGGTCACGGTGCTGTGAAGAGCCTGCAGGAATATCACGCTTCTATTGAGGAAGTGTAGTTTGTAGGATGTCATCCCCGCGAAGGCGGGGATCTCCTGTCAAAAACATTCAAAGGACTGCATCGCTGCAGTCCTTTTTGTATATGGAGGGGAAAGCCTTCCCCTGGTTCGCACTTCGTTGCTCTCCACCCCTTCTAGCGGGTGCTCAGACGCCGCACCCGCAACGCCCGGGCTTACCCCGCCCACCCGCCCCTAAAAAGCAAAATACCGCACCCTTAACGGTTACGGTATTTCGCTAAAATTCAAATGAAAGGCTTTATCTAAATAGAAAGCAGTTGAAGAAAATCTTCTGGCAAAATTGCTTTGATTTTACTTTTCTCAAAATCCTTGATGTTGCTTGTGACGATATAGTCGGCGCCAACCATTGCGGCACATTCGTCTTGCAAGCAATCTTCAAAATCATGGAAGTCTTTTCTTGAAAGAGCCGAGGCGATTATGGAATGGCTGATTTTGGCTACGTTCAGCAACGAAATGATGTTGGTAAGGATTTCACGCCGTTCTTCATCGGAATAAAATTTCCTCAAGATGTAGAACATGTTCGGAAAAGAATGTGCGGCGACAAAACCTGAAACGGAATTTTCCGCACAGGCCTGAAGAATCTTTTCAGATGTAGTAAAACCTTCACGATGCTGGAAATAATCCAATAGCACGTTTGTATCTAGGAGGATTCTCATACGCCGTATTTTTCATCCCTAGCAGCTGCAAGTTCGGCTTTCATGTCGAAATTGGCAGGAATGCGACCGCGGAATTTTTTCAGATTGTTCAGGGCAGTTAAGCCTTGCGAAGAATCCTTTTTTGAAGCCTTGGCGTAATTTATGCGTGCAGCAACGAAAAAGATGAAATCATTCACCTCTTGTTTTGCCGTTTGCGGCAAGGTTTCGTATATGGACAATGCTTCAGACATAAAAACTCCGTTTATGGGGATTCCTACTCAAAATATATATTAATTGGGTTTGAACTGCCAACCCCCTTCCAAGTTGGAATAGCCATTTTTCTTTTACAATTTACCATGAAAAAGCTGTTCTCGTCACAAAAATGCCCTCTTTTGTAAATTTTCTGAGCATTCTGCCTATATTTAAGTTATTTTTAAATTGGACATATTAGAGAGTTTGGCTCTTGTTCTCCAATCGAAATCTGCAAATTTCAATTACACGAGGACAAGGCGAACGCTCACGCAGGTATGCCGTTTTGCGGTGTATCTCGGTTTGCTATACCGACTTCTTGGCCGGTCTTTGGTCGCATGGCCAAAGGGCAACAGCCCTTTTGGGGCGTGGGTCGCTCGCGTTTATCGTGTAAAGGCATTGCAGAGCCTCGATTGGGTAAACCGTAGCGAACCCGCGCCTTTCTTGTATCTATACAAAATCGGCTCGGTTCATTGAGGTTCAACAGGAGCGGACTCCATTGGTGTAAATGATGGAGGCTGTTATGGCTTGGATCAGAAATGCAAACACATTAGCATCTAGCAAGTGCCTCATTGTTGCGAACCTGCTGAAAGCTGGTGTGGCAATCTTTAGCATCGCTATTCTATTCGCATGCGGCGATGACGCTTCTGCTGAAAGCGTGGTCGATATTGCTGATGAAAAAATGTTAGTCGTATCCGATGTTTCGGAACTTCCCGATTGCTCTTCCGAAAACGAAGGGCAGGAAGCCCTTGTCAAAGGAGAATTGTCTCCACGTATATGCATTGATGGCGAGTGGTTTTTGACTTATGCGGATTCTATTGGAAATAGCGATTTTTCGTGCAAGGCTGAAAGATTGTCCGATGGTTCTGGACTGAAAATTATATGCAATGGAGATTCTATTGGTGTCGTATTGAATGGCTCTAATGGTGCTATGGGATTGCAAGGCGTTCAGGGTGAAAAAGGAGATAAAGGCGAAAAGGGGAATGTTGGCAAACAGGGCGTTCAAGGTGAAAAAGGTGACAAGGGAGATACTGGAGCGCAAGGCATCCAAGGCGAGAAGGGTGAAAAGGGTGATACCGGTGTGCAAGGTATTCAAGGTGAGAAAGGTGACAAGGGAGATACTGGAGCGCAAGGTATTCAAGGCGAGAAAGGCGACAAGGGCGATGCTGGAGCGCAAGGCATCCAAGGCGAGAAGGGTGAAAAGGGTGATACCGGTGTGCAAGGTATTCAAGGTGAGAAAGGTGACAAGGGAGATACTGGAGCGCAAGGTATTCAAGGCGAGAAAGGCGACAAGGGCGATGCTGGAGCGCAAGGCATCCAAGGCGAGAAGGGTGAAAAGGGTGATACTGGTGCGCAGGGTGTTCAAGGCGAGAAAGGCGACAAGGGCGATGCTGGAGCGCAGGGTATTCAAGGCGAGAAAGGTGACAAGGGCGATACTGGAGAAGGTTGTGTTATTGAACGCAAATGGAATTGGATTGCGATTACCTGTGGCGAGAAAAAAGCCGTTATCGATGTCAATGAAATGATTGTCAACTACAATTTGGGAACTTGTTCTTCTGACAATGAAAATGTGGTTGGAAAATCCGATAACACCTACTATATATGTCGCTCCAATGTTTGGACCGAGGCGACTGCGCTAGAATATGATACCTATGGAAAAAAGTGCACAAAAGATGGGACGGTTGTAAGCGGAGAAGTGGTTTCTGCAAACAAGTATGTTTGTGACGCAGGCGCATTTAGGGCAGCCACTCAAACAGAGATTTCTGTGGATAAAGGTTGCGTCAGTTATACGGTGGGAAAAGGGGCTTGGAAACAACCTAATCATGATTCCGTTTTTGTATGCGAAAATGGAAAATGGCGTGGTTTTAAGGGGGTGTATACAAAATCGGGAACATTTGTTGATTTTAGAGACAATCGGACTTATAAAACCGTCGTCATCGGTTCTCAGATGTGGATGGCGGAGAATCTGAACTATGTGGATAGTCTCAATTATCCTAGTATGTTAGGACGAAATTTTTGTTATAAAGCATGTAAATATTGTGCTTGTGAGGGGTATGGACGCTATTATACATGGTCGGCTGCGATGGATAGTGCTGGAACATTTTCTGGCAATGGTAAGGGGTGTGGTGCTGGTCGTATTTGCTCTCCGATATACCCCGTGCAAGGAATTTGTCCTGAAGGATGGCATCTACCTACAAAGGATGAATGGAATGTGCTTTTTTCTGCAGTAGGTTATCAGTATGCGGGTCTTATGCTGAGATCATCAACAGATTGGTTGGGTGATATGATAAGCATTGATGCTTATGGATTTTCTGTATATCCTGGTGGTGCTTGTGGAAGAGACTCTTGTCGTTCGTTGGGTTGGGGTACGAGCTTTTGGTCTTCCACTGATTTGGATAGTAACGGTGTGTATGGTGTTTCATTTTTATCGTTTACTGAAAACTATAATATAAGCCGAGATGTTTATACTGTAGAAATAAAAAAGGCTAACGGTAAGCGTTCTTCTGCATTACCTGTTCGTTGCGTAAAAAACAACTGTTCTGGATTTAATGAAGGTGAAGTTATCCAAAATGAAAGTACCTATTATACATGCCATTCTGATACTTGGACAGAGTCTTCGGTGTTGGAGTATGATACCTTTGGGGATACATGCTACACGGATGGAACCATAGTAAAGGGAAAAATTATTCCGACGAATAAGTATGTTTGCGATGCAGGGGTGTTCAGAGTTGCGAATGCGACTGAAATAGCACTTGATAAGGGGTGCGTAAGCTATATGGATGGAGTTGATATTAAAAAGCGAATTTCGACTACCTATGATTCTGTTTATACGTGTCAAGATGGTGTATGGGTGGGAACATCAATATTTACCTACGGAACGCTGAAAGATTCAAGGGATTCGAAAACATATAGAACTACTGTTATTGGAAATCAGACCTGGATGGCGGAGAACTTGAATTATGCCGATAGCGCTCATTATCCTAGTATGCGAAGTCGGAGTTCCTGTTATAATGATAGCTGTAAAAAATACGGTCGTCTTTATACTTGGTCTGCAGTGATGGATAGTGTAGGAACATACTCTACTAATGGGAAGGGGTGTGGTGCTGGCACGACCTGTTCCGTAACATACCCGGTTCGTGGAATTTGTCCTAATGGATGGCATGTTCCCTCTAATGAAGAATTGTGGACATTACGATCGACAATTAGCCAATCAACAGGTGGTAAAAAACTCAAGTCAGCTTTTGGTTGGGGCGGTTGTTCAAATTCCAATGATAGGCATGAAATGGATGAATATGGATTTACCGCCCTTCCAAATGGTTTTCGGTATGATAGCGAAGACAGATACTATGACGGCTATGCGTTCTTCTATAGTTCGACTGAAATTTCATCCGCTTTGGTGTATTTCCTGGAATTGACAAGATGTGGTGACGGTATGGGTGTTAATACTGATTATGGAAGAAATCGACCGAAAGTAAAACAAAGTCAATTTAGCCTCCGCTGCCTTAAAGATTAGGAACCTTTTACGAAACTGCATATCAGCAACCCAATTATCAAGGAGTCAAAATGAAAAACAAAACCTTTTTTCTATTCTCCGTTGCTGCGACATTGATTGTCGCAATGTCGTTTACGCTTTCCGCTTGCAGTGACGAAGTGACTAAAGAGTATGTCACTCGCTATGCGGAAGATAAAATTTTGGTGGTATCGGACATTTCTGAACTTCCTGATTGCTCCCTTGGAAACGAAGGCGAACAGGCTCTTGTCAGGGGAGAGTCTTCGCCTCGCATTTGTGTTGATGGTAAGTGGAAGGTCTCGTATGCGGATGCTTCGGAAAAATTTGAGTGTTCTGCGAAATATCTGGCAAATGACTCCGGTTTGGTAATCTTCTGTAATGGAGACTCTGTGGGCGTACTTTTGAATGGTGAAAATGGAAGCAATGGACCTCAAGGAAAGCAAGGAGAACGTGGCTTGCAGGGTGATAAGGGTGACACAGGCGACCAAGGCGTTCAGGGTGAGAAAGGTGAAAAGGGTGATACTGGCGACCAAGGCATTCGGGGCGAGAAAGGTGAAAAGGGCGATACCGG
>NZ_CAMVDO010000063.1 GCF_947166265.1 uncultured Fibrobacter sp.
CTCTTGCCGTGCTTCACTCCGTCGGCACTGGGAGCGCCCTGCATGGCCACGATGACGGCGATAACGGTGATAAGCACCACCACGCCACGGCTGACCCACATGACTTCTTTGTTGCTCGCATTCTTGCGGAACAGGTGCTTGTAAAGGTCGTTACTGAAGGCAGAAGCGGAAACAAGCAGCTGGGAGTCGGCTGTACTCATGATGGCGGCGAGTATTGCGGCCATCATGATGGCCGCAATGGCCGGGTGGCAAAGAACCTGGCACAAAATCATGAAGATGCGTTCGGGGTCGTCCACCTTGATGCCGTGGGCTTCTACATAGTAGCGGCCAAGGAGGGCAATCATGATGACGGCGCCCAGGCAGATGGTGACCCAGGTCATGGCGACGCGGCGGGAGAACTTGATGTCTTCGGCGTTCTTGATGCTCATGAAGCGCACCAGGATGTGCGGCATGCCGAAGTAGCCGAGGCCCCACGCGAGGCTAGAAATCAACGCAATCAGCCCGATGGACTTGCCGGTGGTGGCGTTGGTGAACAGGCTCATCAGGTAGGGGTTCTGCGCGTTCACCGCATCCATGGTGGCTGCAAAACCGCCCGAGCCGGCCATGATAATCGAGGGGATGGCGATGACGGCGATGAGCATCATGGTCGCCTGGATAAAGTCCGTCCAGCACACAGCGAAAAATCCGCCCATGAAGGTGTAGCTCACCACGACAACCGCACCGATGATAAGGCCGGTGGTGTAGTTCATGCCGAAGATGGTGCCGAAGAGTTTTGCGCTAGCCACAAAGCCCGAAACCGTGTAGAACAGGAAGAACGCGAGAATGAAGATGGAGGCGATGACGCGGATGATTCCCTTGTTGTCGCGGAAACGGTTCGCAAAGAAGTCGGGGAGCGTAATGGAATCGCCGCAGAAGTGGCTGTACTTGCGGAGCCTGCGGCCCACGATTTTCCAGTTGAGGTATGTGCCAATCACGAGGCCGATGCCGATCCACGCTTCGGAGAAACCGCTCACGAAGATGGCGCCCGGGAGGCCCATCAAAAGCCAGCCGCTCATGTCGGAGGCCTGCGCGGACATGGCCACGACCCACTTGTTCATGCCGCGGTTGCCCAGGTAGTAGGCATTCAGGCTGTTCGCCTTGCGTGAAAAGTATGCTCCGATACCGAGCATCATCAATAGGTATAGAATGAAAACGGCTAAAACCATCTTTTTACTCCTTTTTTTTCCAAACTAGAACAACGTTGGCGGGGGATTGTTGTCGTCGAGGCCAGCCAGGTTGCGGTCGGCGTCGGACATTTCGTTGACGTTATACTGGTCGAGCGGGTCTTCGGGCTCCACAATTAAGTTATAGTAAACGTTGTTCTTGAGTTCATCTTCGATATAGAACAACGTTCCGCCCATAGCCGAGCCACAACCGGCACATGCTCCCTGGTAACGAATTTTTAAGCGGTTGTCTTCGGTGAGGTCGAGAATTTCAACGTCGCCCCCATCTCCCTGCAACATTCCGCGAACGGACTGGTGCAGCCAGGCTTCCACTTTTTCGATTTTCTGAACCTTGGTAAGAGCGTTCCATTCTGCGTCAGCTTCGGCGCGGCCTTCGGCGGTCTGAGTGCGGTACTTGATTCGCTCCATCTTTTCGCGGACAAGAATTGCCGTTGCCTTCTTTTCGGGATATACATCGTACACGCGCTTGATGAGCGTGTCCATCTGCTTGATTTCGGGAGCGCTTTCGGCGATGGCAGGAACATCGGGTGTATCGCGGAGTTCCTTCTCGAGGCTTTCTGCGGTAATGGCGCAGGCTTCGTCGATGGTCGCCATCTGGATTTTTTTGCAGAAGGTATCTGCAAGGGCCGTGAATATCGGTCCGCCGTATGTAAAAAAGCGTGTTTCCAAAATCTTGTCACATTCCGGGTCGATCATCAGGTAAACTTTTAGACTTGCTTCTTTGACATCGACAAGGGCGAGGCCTTTTTCGTCGGCCTCAATCTGAAAAATGGCTCCACGGTATTTGGGAGCTTTTGCAATTTCTTGCAACTTTTGGGAAAGGTTTGCGCTCAATTCGTCATTCATGCGCCCAAATTTAGCAATTTCCGTAGACCTTTATTTAGGGGTTATCCGCTCTTGAGGGGATTTTTCCTCTTGATTGGTAGGGAATTGTAACGGATACTAAACGAAAATGAACGTTTTTAGAAAAAATACTCTAAGTTGGAATAAATTAAGTTGGTATATATTTTTGTAAATTGAAGATTTGCTCAATTTTGATTTTTTAGCGATTTCTTGCTTTAAAACGAATATTGTTATTTTGTCTGAGTTTACAAAGAAAACGTTGAAAAATTGTTTACTCTTTTTCGTGAACTAGTTTCTTTTTTTCTTTGTAGTTTTCTAATGAAGAAATGAAGTGTTGTTCGGTATTGTTTGATTACTGATAATAACTTGTTTGTAATTTTGAATAAAAGAAAGAATAATGAATTGAAGATAAATTAAACTTCTTTATTCAGTCGTTCTGTATCCTAGACATCTTTGACTTTGCGTAATGGGCTTGCTCTTTAAAGTCCCGTTCCGAAGTCTATCCCAAGGCAAGAATAATGCCCTTTCAAAAGGGGTGTGTCCCTGCCTGTATCTAAAAACACCTAAACCCTGATAAAGGGAGGATAAAATCATGACAATGACAATCCAAACATCGGATACGTTCATCGCGTCCTTGTTGCCGGATTCCGATAAGAAAATGGTGCGCATTGCAGGCGTATCGCTTCTGGTCGCGATTATCTTGTGCTTCTGGGCCACGACGTACGAGGTGATTATTGACGATTCCCTTTTTGTGGATACGCCAACCACCGAAATCGAAGCAACCATGAACCTCATTGACAAAAAGGAGGAAAAGAAACCCGACAAGAAACCAGAACATAAGCCAAAGGATATACAACGTAAAAGGCCCGGTGACAGCGGAAAACCAAAAGGAAAAGGTAATCCCCGCGCTCCGCTGAATCGTGGCGTAATCCATGCGCTAGAGGCCCAAACGGCGAATGCCTCTGCCGCGGCCTACGACCTGATTAAGCAAAGTTTTGCCAAGGATATCGATAAGGTCCTCAAGAATACGAATGGGCTGCAAGTAACTGGTAAGACAAAAATCGGAGAAGTTCGCGGAAAAGTCAGCGATGGTTTCAACCAGGGAATGTTTGCCGGAGGCAGTGGCGGTATCGGCGACGATATTTCCAACTTGATTGGCGGTTCTGCTGGTGCCATTTCGACCAGGTCAATGGGAAATGCGAAGGCTCCCAGGGAAAATGAAATCGAATGGGGCTCCGGGCCTGCATCTCGTTCCGCAACTGATATCATGAAGGTCGTGCGTCAGCGTACGCCTGGACTGCGGCATGTCTACAATAAATACCTCAAAAAGAAGCCGGGGTTCCAGGGAAAGGTGACTCTCAAGTTCACGATTGCGCCGGGAGGCGAAATCATCAGCATCGCGCTGGTGTCTTCGACGACGGGCTACGGCGAATTCGACGGTGAAATCAAGAATACAGTCGGTCGCTGGAGATTCAGCAAGGTGAAATCGGGTAACACCACCGTGACTATCCCGTTCACGTTCACGGAATAAATCAATTCGCCGTGGATGCTACGTATTCTTGTCATTGCGAGGTGCGTAGCGCCGTGGCGATCTCCTTTTGCTATATTATAGCTTGCAAAAAACGGAGCATTACAATGACCGATCCTAGAATAACGAAGTTAGCAGAAAATCTCATTAACAATGCCATTGCCCTTAAGGCGGGCGAAAACATTCTTATCGAAACGACCGACACTCCCGACGAAGTCACGACAGAACTTGTGAAGGCTGTCGCCAAGGTGGGCGGTAACGCATTCGTGCATAACTACCGCGGCCGTGTCCGTCGCGAAATGATCAAGTCGGCATCCATCGAACAGATGCAGCTGCAGGCTGACCTTGCGATGGCTGAAATGCAGAAGATGCAGGCCTACATCGCTATTCGCGGCGCCGACAACGCTCTCGAAAATTGCGATATCGATGGCAAGCAGATGATGAATTACCGCAAGATTACGGAGCCTGTGCTGAATTATCGTGTCGATAAGACTCGTTGGTGCGTGCTTCGCTGGCCGAACCCCTCCATGGCGCAGGGGGCCAAGATGAGTTCCGAGGCGTTCGAAGACTTCTACTTCGAAGCATGCCTTGCCGACTATCCGAAAATGGCTGCGGCTGCGCAGAACCTCGTGGACCTCATGAACCGTACCGACAAGGTGCGCCTCGTGGCAAACGGAACCGATTTGACCTTCAGCATCAAGGACATTCCGGCCATTCCTTGCTGCGGCAATATGAATATCCCCGATGGCGAAGTCTATACCGCACCGGTCCGTAACAGTGTGAATGGTGTGATTCACTACAATACGCCGACTCTTTACGACGGCAAGTACTTCAGCAATATCCGCCTTGAATTCAAGGATGGCAAGATTGTGAACGCCTCTTGCGAATCCGGCGACAACGTGGCTCTGAACGCGCTTTTCGATACCGACGAAGGTGGCCGTTACGTGGGCGAGTTCGCCATCGGCTTCAACCCGTTCGTGAATGCACCCATGTGCGACATTCTGTTCGACGAAAAGATTGCGGGCTCTATCCACTTTACGCCGGGGCGTTGCTACGAAGAAGCTCCGAATGGCAACATTAGCGCCATCCACTGGGATCTGGTGCTCATCATGCGTCCGGAATACGGTGGTGGTGAAATCTGGTTCGACGATAAGCTTATCCGTAAAGACGGCATCTTTGTTGTCGACGAACTCAAGTGCCTGAATCCGGATCAGCTCGGAAAATAGGGTAAATCAAAGAAGCCGTCCTTGTGGGCGGCTTCTTTAATGGGGAATCTACTTAATGCTCCAGTCGATAGGCTCGAGCCCCTTGCTTTTGAGGTATTCGTTTGCTTTGCTGAAATGCTTGCAACCGAAAAAGCCGCGGTAGGCCGAAAGCGGGCTCGGGTGCGGTGCGGTGAGAATGAGGTGTCCGCGATTCTTGGCGACGAGTTCCTGTTTCTTGATGGCGAAACTGCCCCAGAGCAAAAACACCAGATTCTCGCGGGTTTCCGAAAGCCGCTTGATGATGGTGTCGGTGAATTGCTGCCAGCCGATTCCCGCGTGGCTTGCCGCCATGTGGGCACGTACTGTGAGCGAAGCGTTTAAAAGCAGAATGCCCTGATGCGCCCAGCTTTCGAGGTTCCCGTGCGGAGGGGGATTGATTCCCAAATCGTCGTGGAGTTCCTGGAAAATGTTGATGAGCGAGGGGGGCGGCTGGATTCCCATTGGTACAGAAAAACAGAGACCGTGTGCCTGGCCGGGATTGTGATAGGGGTCTTGCCCGATGATGACCGCCTTGACCTTGTCGACGGGGCAAAAGTCAAGTGCCGCAAAAATTTGCGATCCCGGCGGATAGACCACGTGGTGTTCCGCTTTTTCTTGCAGAAGTTTTTCTTTAATTTGTTTAAAGTACGGCTGCTCGAATTGGTCGGCGAGCAGATTCAGCCAGGATTCTTCTAGTTTAACGGACATAGTTAGTAGACAGTAAATAAGAATGAGGTGTCAGGTTTCAGCCCTTTTGGCTAGTATGGCGACTTTTTCTCCGTAGGCGCGGGTGTAGAATAGGATTGCAGAGTTCTTTCCCTTGGGCTTAAGGCGCTTGATTTCTGCATCGGGATCGAGTTTTACGCCGCGGAGCTTGAGGGTGATTTTCCCGATGCCGTGTTCCTTGAGCATGGCGCGAACGGCCCCTGTAGCGATTTCGGTATGGGCAAGGGCTTCGTAGCAGGCGAAACCCGGTGTGGGGAGCGGTTCTGCACTTGCGACGTAGGCGATTCCTTCGGAAATCAGGTGTGCGTTCGGGGCGTGGGCGAGTGCGGCCTGGTTGAATAGGTGGCTGCGGATTAGGACCGGTGCGGGTTCCGAAATGAACTTGTCGATTTCACCGAGCGGAAGATCGCTCTTGCTCGTTGCGGTACGGTAGGTGCGATCCTTGCCTTCGAGGCTGTCGTTTCGGTCTAGTTTTTCTTGAAGGTCGTCGTCCAGAGTTTCCTGCGAACGGTCGCGGGGGCGGCTCCATTCGGTAACGGTGTCTCCGGATTTGCCGATGATGACGGCGCGTACGGTGTCGGGGTGCTTTGCGAGTTCGCCGAATAGCACTAGGCATTCGCGGCAATCGGAGTGTCCGCCCAGGTAAAGAATCTCGGTGCCAATTGGAATTTCGGCGGGTGGATATCCCGGCGGAAGCTTGACCATTCCGCCCTTGTAATGCTTGCTGATTTCGATGACTTCTTCAAGTGTGGGCGTCAGATTACGCAAGTCTCGCTGGTTTTCGCCTTCTAGGGCACGCCTTGCTGGGTCGATTGTGAAATAGTCTGTTATTTTTTTTTCGGCGATTTCGCGGACGTCCCCGCAAACGGTTTCGGCATTTTTTTCGAATGTGCCCATATTGTAGCGGAACATGGCGAGTCGATTTTCGTCGAGGTCTACGCCGGTGATTTTTAACGTCGTGGGCAAGAAAAAGCTGTCGCCACCCATTCCGCAACACAAATCATGAACGGCTCCTTCGCTTGGCCACAGGTTCGCTTTCCAACGGCCGATATCCTGCGCTGTACTTTGTTCCAGGGCGAGCTTGTCGCAGAGGAGAAATTTATCGGTGCCGAATTTTTCGCGAAATTTAGGTACGAGAGCCATGTAATCCATAATGGCGGCGCGTTCTTCGTTGCTGTACCCGTCCTTATGGAGCTGGGTGGAAACCTGTAGCGCATCCATCCGCTTCGAAAGGGCTTTTGTAATAAAGTCCTGTATCTTTGCGGAGGTGAGCTGGTTCCATAATTCCATATCGCAAATTTACAATTTTGAATAATGGTTGCCTAGACGAGGGGAAAATTTTGAAATATTTTTACTTTTCAAGGACATTTTTTTGTTTAGATTAAGGGTATGGATTATAGGAAGGGCTTGGTTTTTGCATTTGGAGTCGCGTTATTGGGGCTTTGGGCTTGTAGCGAAAGTTCCGATTCGTCACCTGTAGATTATGTGGGGGAAGTTTCTTCTTCGTCCGAGGGGGCTGATTCCCTTTTGACCGAAAGCAGCTCTTCGTCAAGAATGGCGGATTCTTCGGCTCTGTCGGAGCAGAATTCGTCATCATCTTCGTCTGAGTTTGGCGCTTCGCTTTCTTCTGCTTTGCAATTGCCGAATTCTTCTGAAAATGCGTTGACTCTTTCTTCTTCTGAAAAGGAAGTTTCTCTTTCGTCGGCGCAACAGCCCGAGAGTTCTTCTTCAGATTCGCAGTATTCATCGTCTGCTCATACTCCGCATTCTTCGTCATCGGATCCGCAGCCCGTCTTTGATTTCTATCGTGGCGCAGACATTTCGACGGTGCAGGAATATGAACGTTTCGGTGCTAAGTTTTACGATGTCGACGGTTCAGAAAAAAGCATCTTTACACTCCTCAAGGATCATGGCTTCAACGCTATTCGCCTGAAAACTTTTGTGAGTCCCTCGGCAAAGTACGGCTATGCGGCTCCCGGCTGCGACCATGATGCGGAATCCTACGCCGACAAGGAACATGTGGTTGCCTATGCGCAGAAGGTAAAGGCTGCAGGTATGGCGTTCCTTCTGGATATTCATTATAGCGACAACTGGGCTGATCCGGGCAAGCAGATCATTCCGAGCCGCTGGCGAAACGTGCAAAGCTCAGACGCCCTTGCCGATTCCATTTACAATTACACCTACGATTTGGTAAATACGCTGAAGCAGGTGGGAGCGACTCCCGATATGGTTCAAGTTGGCAACGAGACTACGCCGGGAATCTTGATCCATGTCCCGAATGCAAATACAAATTGCTGGGGCAAGAATGTCGATAAGGCCTCGACAAGCATTAACGGCGATATGGGAACCGCATCAGGGAAAGCTAATGCGGCGAAGTATTTCAAGGCGGGAATTCGTGCTGTCAAAGCAGTTTCGCAAGGCATCAAGACCGTACTTCATATCGAAAGCATTCATAAAACATCGACTATCGATTGGTGGATGAATGAAATTTTCAACAACCAGAAAGTTCCGGCAGATGTAATGGGCTTTTCCGCTTATACGGCGTATGGTGATGGCCTTCCAGAAAATTGGAAGAATTTGTTTGAAAAATTAACGGCAGATTATCCGAACCTCGAATTTATCGTAGCCGAATACAATGGCGGCGATGCAGAAAATCACTATCCGTTTGATGGTTCGCGAGGCAGAACAGACGAATTAATCCGCGGCATGGACCGCTGGATAGGCGCTTTCTTCTGGGAACC
>NZ_CAMVDO010000064.1 GCF_947166265.1 uncultured Fibrobacter sp.
TTGCCTTTTTTGCCCTTGGCAGGCTTTGACCTGTCGTCGAGGCGAAGGGCGAGCCAAGACATTATAATCCTTTGGGAGTCATCACTTTTCTTGGCTCGCGTTATTATGCTACCGGACAATCGCTATCGGACAATGATTTTTTCAACCTGGAATTTATTTCGAACGATGTAAATTCCCGCTTTCTGCACAGGGATAGCAACTTTCGAAACTCCCAGCGCTCCACGCCACAAACATTTACCACGCATATCGAACAACGCCGTACGCCCTCCCTCGACCAAATTGTCGAGATGTATCGTCCGTCCAACAACGCTCACACGCAAAGCCCTAAATACAAGCGGCATTTTTTCGATACCCGCCTGTCCCTTATCCAATTCATTGGGATCAAACGTCCCCTTACCCGAAAAAATTGGGAAGCCGCCGTTGACGCCTTTCGAATCATATTCAAAGGCTTCTTCCAGCAACGGAGCAAAGCTCCTGGACTTCATCTCCTTCGACGATTTCGCAACACCAACCACGCTGCTGTCAGGAGATCCTAAATAGAACACATTTTTCACATAAACTTGACCGGGATATGTCAATGCCGTCGGGCTACATTTTTTCAGTTCACTTACACAAACATTGGCCGTGTTGTACAGGTTCTTCAAGGTGAACATCACTCGCCTAAATTGTACAGACATATCTTTAAAACCAGAAACAAGCCCAGCCACACTTCCCGTATCCGATTTCACCTTTCCGACATTATAGGAATTGACGACACTTATAAAGTTTTCGGGACTTTCCATTATTTCGGCCCAATAAACATCCAGCGACATTCCCGCATAGCCGACAAGCCCCCCAGCATTCGCAGAACCATAAACAGTGCCCGCATTATAGGTTCTGTCAAGGTATATCTTTCGAGTAGCCTCCTTTAACGTTCCCCTAGTCGAGGGAACTCTATTGATACTATCCGCCTCAAGGACACCGACAATTCCCCCTGCAACAACCCCCTCAATAGAAGCACTTTCATTCCAGCAATTCTCTATAATGCCATGGTTCGTTCCTGCAATGGCTCCAGCATTTGTGCCTCGTATTGTAGACTTTGCAATTCCAACATTTTTAATGGTTCCGCTATTCAAAGCAAAAAGTCCACTATTTTTTACGGAATCCGTATAAATGCCTGAAATGACATGACCGCCGCCATCAAATATTCCTACAAACTTATCTGTTTTCTCAGACAAACTAAACAGCGGAATCCACGGATATTCCGATGTCGCGTTCAAGTCGATATCGGCTGTCACCTTGAAATTTTTGTCGCAAAAAAATGACGACATTACCGTATTTCCATAATGGTTAGTCCCATTGCTAAAAAGCGAGAGGAGCCACAGCTTTTCGGGAGAATCAATAATATAGGGATCGCTCTCGGAGCCTTGCCCTTCAAGGAACGCCAATATTGGATACCCTCCATTTTCTCCATGAGAATCTTCATTAAAGTACCCACCCAGTTTTTGGATGCTAGACCTTGATTTCAGGGTCTTGGAATCCATTCCCGCAATGGAATCAAAAACAACCAAGGTGTCAAAACCCAAGGCGGGAACAGAAGTCAATGAATTGTCGTAGAACAAAGGGCCATGAATCGTATCTTTTTTCTGGGGTTTACCGATAATGGCTCCAACATATTCGTCGCCGGTTACGACAGACGCGTTATAGCCATGAGATAATTTTCCGACTCCACCCACAGTTCCCGCAACAAGACCGCCCACAATACGGTCCCCCGATACAGTCCCCCTATTGTAAACATACTTGATATCGTTACTGTAAAGACTAAATGAAATTCCTCCAACCGAAGATTTCCCTGTCACGTTTCCATAATTCCGTGCGTAAAAGACATCTCCAGAAGTAACGCCACAGATATTCCGAATACCCTTGACATCAGCATAGTTCGTCACATTAAACATTGTCCCACTCATATAAGGAGCAACGCCACACACAGCAGTCACACCACTCACCGAACCATCAACCGTAATGTTCGAAATATCGTTGAAATTGCCTTGCCCCGACCAAAGCGCCCCAACGGATTTTTCCCCAACGATATCAACCTTGTGTAGCGTAAGGGACCGGATTTCAGAACGACTCAAATTCGAAAAGAATCCAATAGGAGGCAATGCATTCTTATTTGTAACATTGTAATAATACATAACGTCATCTTCCGGTTCGTCAAAAAGGCTATCCACATTGACGTCTTGGTGGATATTCAAATTCGAAATCGAATGGCCATTCCCATCATAACTTATCGCCCAGCCGTCCACGGGAGTCCAGTTGTTTACAGCCTTTGGCAACTCAATATCTGCATCCTGTCTGAAATAGCGCAATTCAAGCGTAGAGTCAATCACAATTGCTGCATGGCGTTCAAAACGACGTAAATCGCCCAGAGACTTTATCAGGTACGGGTTTTCCTTGGTGCCAGAACCATAATCAAATAATTTATCCATATTATAATAAGCAAGCAAGGGATATCCCCTATTAACAAGCGCCGTTCCCGAATCAGGAAAAAAATGCGCTTCCATCGAATCGGCATAAAAATGAACCGAATCAGCGTGTTCCCCGTTCAAATCGTACAGATGCAAAATGGAAAGGTTCAAACGATCCAAAAGTTTTGGTGCGATAGGGAACAATGCACCGACTAAGGAGTCCCCACTCACCTTCCCCGCATTATAGCCATTTCCTATATTAAATTCATAATAAATTATTTCCTCAGAATGCCGATAGAACACTAAAAGACCGCCCACACAAATTTTACCTGACACATCCCCCAAATTTACCACATTTTGAAAATATATTCGATCAAGGTCTCGTCCCCCATACTCAAGCCCAATCAGTCCGCCAACATACTCTTCACCGGCAATGTCGGCCTCATTCACAATGTCCCTAAAGATACCGTAATCAGTGGGGACATCAATATAAAGAAATCCCAAGAGTCCACCCACACACTTCCGCCCCGTCACGGAAGCCCTGTTGACAATTCCACGATACGTGGCATGAATATAGGACACTCCGGTCATCCCAATCACACCACCTACAACGGAATCCCCGTCAACAACTCCTGATACAGAAATATCTCTCAAATAAGGAGCCCCCAAGAACATAGGGGCAAAAGTCAATACATTAGGATAAGCATAAACAGAATCCATCCAAACAAAGCCGATAGTTCCAAAAAGCCCTCCGACATTGCGAGTTCCCTTGACAATCACATCTGCAGAGATGTTCTGCACATTGGGATCTTTGGGAGTATTCTGTTCATAACCATAAAAAGTACCCGCCAAGGCACCGACCGAAGCGCCGCCCTTCACATAGGAATTCTTAATTGCAAGATTGGTAACAGAACCCTTCCAAACGCCAAAGAGACCTTGGAAATTCTCGTCACTGCTGATGTAAAGACCACTGATAGAATGCCCCGCCCCATCCAAGTAAATAAGCGCAGGCTTCAAGGTATCCCCATAAACGGTCCATTTATTTTTGGGAGCAGACTTAGCCCAATCCTTTGCCGAGCCTTTATTCAATACGATATCACTAGCCAACTTGTAATAATACGTGGAATCGTATTTTTCGGCCATTAGCGCAAACTGCTCCGGAGTCTCGATTACAAACGGGTCGTTACTTTTACCAGCCCCCGATGCAAACTCTTTTGCCACTTTGCCCGTCCACACCTCCGATGCGGCAAAAACCGACAGCTGCAGCAAAACTACAGCGAGACCAATTTTAGATAAATACATAACGTCCCTTTTTTGAGTAAACCGCCTTAAATGTAAAAAAAAACAACCATTATCAAGGATAAAAATCATCAATCTAAATTTGATGACGAAATTCGGGTAAACACTCCTAGCCTGCATTCCCATTAGTAAAAAACGGCCCGCGATGCAGGTCGTTTCGGTCCATTTTTTTTGCAATTCTTTATCTATCAACGAATTAGCAAATTTCCGTCCAGTCCAGGAGTCCGTTTGCACGAGCGTCTTGGGTAGCAGCCACACGTGCGCGCCCACCCGCAATGACCATCATACGGTCGCTATAGCGCTCGGCATATTCCACGGAATGCGTCGAAACGATAATCCCCATTTCGCGTTCCGCGGCCATTTTCTTCAAAGTCCTGAAAAGCCGATGGCTATGCGGAATATCCAAAAACGCATTCGGTTCATCGAGCAGCAACACCTTCACCTGCTGCGCCACCGCCATCGCAAGGAACACCCGGCTGCGTTCCCCATCGCTAAGTTCCGACACCCAGCGCGACGCGTAATTTTCCAGTTCCAAAAGTTTCAAGGCTTCGTCGACAACACGTTCGTCTTCGGCAGAATGGCCGTCAAAAAGCCCTACGTAGGGAGTTCTGCCCAGGCCCACAAATTCACGAACCGTCATGCGGTCAAGGGACACATTTGCCAAATAACCCATACGCACCAAGGCGACAAACTTAGCCCGTTCCCGCGCCGTCCACGATTCATTTTTAGACAAAGTAACAATTCCCTTCAAGGGAGGAATCATCCCGGCGAACGTCTTGAGCAGCGTACTCTTGCCACAACCGTTCTCACCAAGCAGCGCAACCACTTCTCCAGAATGCAATTCAAAATCGAAAGGCGCTATTAACCCCGTTTCAGAAACATTCCTTGATTTTGCATAGCCCACCACAAGGCCCGTACAAGAAAGCAAGCTCATTCGCGCACCCCCCGCCCACGTACAATGACCGAAAGCACCACAGGGACACCCACCAGACTAAGCACCGCATTCAAGGGAACCGAAGAAAAGAAACCCGCAAGCAAACAAAGCACGACGCCACACAAAGCGGACCCCGACAAAAGCACCCGGTGGTTTCCCGTTTTGAACAACATAAAAGCAAGGTGCGGAACAGCGATTCCCACAAACGCCACCGGTCCACAAAAGGCCGTCGAAGACGCCGCCAAAAGAGACGCCCCGAGCAGCACCAGTTTTCGGTCCAGGCGCACGTTCACGCCCAAGCCCGCCGCAAAATCTTCGCCCATCCGAACGGCATTCAGGTAACGCATCGACACCGCAATCAGCGCCACCCCCACGGCAACCGTAACCACAAAAAGCCAAATTCCGTCGAAGGTCAACCGGCCAAAGCTCCCCATTCCCCACGACACGTAAACCTTGAGCGATTCTGCATCCCCCTGGACAATCAAAAGACTCACCAGCGCATCGATAAAGTAGCCTATCAGAAGTCCCACAATCAAAAGCACCGTCGAATTACGAAAGTGACTCGCCACCGACATCACGAGCGCCGTCACAACGAGCGCCCCGATGGCAGCCGCCGAAAGGACGCCCAGGCGCCCAAAGCTAAACCCCGCGAGCAAGGAGAGCGCCACCCCTAGGCTTGCCCCGCTGCTAATGCCAAGCACAAAAGGCCCTGCCAACGGATTTCGGAACAAGGTCTGCAGCGAAAGGCCTGCTATCGAAAGCGAAATCCCGGAGAGGACTGCCGCCACCAGTCGGGGAACCCGGATATCCCAAAACACGCGACTCGCCACCGAATCGTCAAACAAAAACGCGTCGGACCACGACAGCCCGACCGTTCCCGAAAATAGTGTCAAATAGCCAAAGATTCCTGCAAGCAGGATAAGCAGGGCAAATCCGAAGAGGATTCGAAACGTGTTCCGTCCCCCGTTCACGGACCCGCCTTACTTCTTCTTTTTGTTCTTTTCCAGTTCCTGCTTCATTTCGGCGGTACCCTTAGGATCGCGCAAGTAGACTTCTGCAGGAATGTTATCGAAGCCCTGGAGGGCGTTCAGCCAGTTATCGTTCAAATCGCGGAATTCCAGCTTGTTCAGATTGTAAAGCAGGGAGTCCTTGATGATATCGAACGTAATGTAGTCCCAACGAACCACCTGACGATCCTTGAACACTTCACGGCTGATGAGAGAAGTTTCGTTTTCAAAACGGTAACGAGCCTTGAACGTGTATTCGCCCGTCATCTGGTAACGGCCCGAATCGGAATACGTACGGGTAATGCCCACCAAGGTATCATTTGCACCAAAGCGGAGTTCCGCATCGCGGAAGGCATGACCGTGTGCAATAATCGGCGTACGCCATGCACCAAACACCTGTTCCTTCATCTTCTTCTGGAGGACTGTATCGATATTCCAGTGGTCGAAATTCTTCTTGTCGTAGCGGATGCGCTGCACATACTTGCCATCCTGGATCAACTTGCGGACGCTGTCGGCCTGGACCTTTGCCACGCTGTCGCCATTACGCGGGCCCGTGGGAGCCTGCACCCTGTTCATGGAATCGAGCTTTGCCTGGATCATTTCGTCCAAAGTGGCCGTCGCACCACGGGGGGTAGAAACCACCTGGGATTCCACCTTGGCGAGGTTAGCCGGCTGCGGAGCCGTAGACGGAGAAGATTGGACAGTAGCGGCAGGTGCAGAAGGCTGGGCTGCAACCGTAGCAGAAGTAGAAGTCGTCTGAGCCAGAGGCATTCCTACGAAAGCCAGGGACAAAATCGAAAGAACAATATGCTTATACATAGATACACTCATCATTGTAAATGTAGTTAAAGGTTTTTAAAAAAGGGGTGTACGGGGGCAAAAAAAGGTATCTTTGGCGTATGCAAGATAAATTTACAGGAAAAATGCTCGATTATTCTCAAGTTCCCTCCCCTTGTTTCGTGTTGGACGAGGCAAGACTACGCCGCAACATGGAAATTCTGGACGATATCCAGAAACGCGGGAATGTAAAAATAATTTGCGCCTTGAAAGGTTACAGCTTTTGGCGCAGTTTTCCGCTGATTAGGCAGTACCTCGCAGGGGCAACTGCCTCTAGCCTAAACGAAGCAAGACTTGCCAAGGAAGAAATGGGCAAGGAAGTGCACGTATTCGCTCCAGTTTACGAAGACGACGAAATCGACCAGATTCTTGCCTGTGCGGGCCACATCACCTTCAACAGTTTCAGCCAGTGGCAGCGCTTTAAGGCAAAGACCCTCGCAGCAGGAGTAAGCGCCGGAATCCGCGTGAACCCGCAATTTTCGACCGTCGAGACCGACCTGTACAACCCTTGCGGCAAGTTTTCGAGACTCGGCGTTACCGAAGCGGAGTTCAAACCGGAACTCTTGGACGGCATCGAAGGGCTACACTTTCACGCCCTCTGCGAACAAGACGCAGACGCCCTGGAAGGCGTACTCAAGGCATTCGAACAGCATTTCGGCAAATATCTGCCGCAAATGAAATGGGTGAACTTTGGCGGCGGACACCATATTACCCGCAAGGATTACCACCGCGAAGAACTCGTCCGTATTCTGAACGAATTCCACAACCGTTACCCGCACCTCACGGTCATTATGGAACCGGGCGAAGCTGTCGGCTGGCAAACGGGCGAACTCGTGACCTCGGTCGGAGACCTTGTTCACAACGAAATGGACATTGCCATCTTGAACGTGTCTATCAGCGCACACATGCCGGACTGCCTCGAAATGCCGTACCGCCCCGAAGTGATCGGTGCAGGAATGCCGGGCGAAAAGAAATACACATACAAACTAGCAGGCAATTCTTGTTTGGCAGGCGACCAACTCGGAGACTTCTCTTTCGACGAACCACTCAAGGTAGGTGATAAGATTATCTTCGAGGATATGATCCACTACACCATGGTGAAAACCACGTTCTTCAACGGTGTGCGTCACCCGAGTATCGGCAAGTTCGATGAAAGTGGCAAGTTCCACTTGCTGCACAAGTTCACCTACGAACAGTTCAAGGAGAAACTGTAAGGTGCTTTTTCATAGCGAAGAAGAAACTTTCAATTGGGCCGTAGAGTTTGGCCGTAGCCTGAAGCCGGGCGACAAGGTGGCTCTTTACGGGAACCTGGGCGCAGGCAAGACGGTCATTAGCCGCGGGGTCTGCAAAGGTCTCGGCTTTACGGGCGCCGTTTGCTCCCCCACCTACACCATTCTGCACGAATACCCGAACGACCCGCCGATTTTCCACTTCGACCTTTACCGTCTCGAAGGTGGCGCCGACCTCAATGAAGTCGGCCTCGACCCCGATTATCTCGAAAAGGGAATCAGCCTGATTGAATGGCCGGAACGCCTCGAAGACAACGACCCCGGCCTGACGCACACCATCGAAATAAAAATCCTCTCGGAAACCGAGAGGGAAATTACCGTAAGCAAAGCCTAGTCTT
>NZ_CAMVDO010000065.1 GCF_947166265.1 uncultured Fibrobacter sp.
AAAAAGAATTTTTCCTGCATAAAATTTTCTTATATTTTGAATAAATTTTCACTCGTAAGGGATTATAATGGCCGAAAACGAGCAACAGACTATAGTCGTGGGGGCGCAACAGGCGCAGTCTGCGAATTCAATTACCTTGCTAGAAGCGTTGTTTATCCTCTGGAAACGTCGCTATTTGCTTTTACTCTTTATTTTTATCGGAGCCATTGTCGGTGGAGTCATCGGTCAGTGGATTCGCCCGCAGTTCACAAGCGACACCTTGTTGCAGATTGATGTAAAGGGCAACAAGGCGGGCAAGGCGATGGGCGAAATGGGCGCCCTTCTCGAAGTGGCTAGCCCTGCCGATGCCGAAATAGAACTGATCAAGAGCCGTATGGTGCTCAACTTTGTGGTGTCCGAGGAACACTTGAGTTATTCGGCAATTCCGCAGGGGGCACTTAATCGCTTGCTGCACCGCGAAGGCCGCATGGATATTGACTACCTCGACATTCCGGAACTTGCCCGCGCGGACCGCTGGCAGGCGGTGGTAACGGGTGCGGATACTTATGCGGTTTATTCGCCCGAAGAGACTAAACTTGTAGAGGGCAAGGTGGGCGATTTGCTCAGGGCTCCTTACGCAGGCGATACTTTGCAGATTCGTGTGAACTTGATGCGGGCCTCTATTGGCGAAGAGTTCGTCATTCGGCAGGCTAATCCGCTACTCGCGGTGCGTGGCCTTGCGGGTTCGCTCAAGGTGGCTGAAAAGGGCAAGCAGACAGGCATTATCGGAGTTTCTTATTCGCACCGCTATGCCGACCGTGCTGCATCAATTCTGAATACGATTGCCAATACCTACGTGCGGCAGAATGTGGAAATGCGCAGTGCCGAGGCCGAAAAGACCCTGGAATTCCTGGAGTCCCAGTTGCCTGGCGTCAAGGCAAAATTGGACAGTGCCGAAAAAATCTTAGCGGACTACCGCCACCAGATTGGCTCGGTAGATATGACTGGGGAAACTCAAGCGCACCTGAGTAAAGAGATGGACCTGCAGCGCCAGCTGTTGCAACTCGAGCAACAGCGCCAAGAGGCAACGCGCCTATTCAAGGAAGAACATCCGTCGGTCGTAACGATTACAAAACAACAGGACAAGTTGCGTGGCGAACTTGCTCGCCTCAAAAAGGCTGCAGAATCGATGCCGATTACGCAGCAAGAAGTGCTTCGCTTGCAAGAAGATGTGGCAGTGAATAACGCCCAGTACACGAGTATGCTCAATAACATCCAGCAGTTGCGCGTGGTTCGTGCGGGTGAAGTGGGCAACGTGCGTATTGTGGACCTTGCGCAGGTGGAACCGATTCAGAGCAAACCGAAAAAGTTCAACATCCTCATTTGTTCGATGGCCGCTTTCTTTATGGTGGGGGTACTCTTGGTATTCCTGCTCCGTATGATGAAAAACGGTATTCGCAGTTCGCAGGAGCTGGAACATGCGACCGACGTCAGTGTTTTTGCAAAGATTCCGGAATCCAAGAACAAACTGTTGCGCAATAAGCGGAGTAAGCAGTCCCTTGTTGAAAACTCTCCAAATGACCAGGCGAGCGAGGCTTTCCGTACGCTGCAGACGGCGGTTGATTTCTCGCTTGGCGAGGGCCAGAAGGTACTGATGGTTTGTGGCCTTGTGCCGGGCGTGGGCAAGTCTTTTGTGTCTAAGAATTTGGCCGCAGTTTACGCAATGAATGGCAAGAGAATTTTGCTGATTGATGCCGATATGCGCAAGGGCGTTATCCGCAGTTCCAAACATGCGGGGCTTACCGAGGTGCTTTCGGGAAAAATCAATTGGCGCGATGCCGTTACCGATACCAAGTGCCTGAACCTCTTTGTGATGGGCTGCGGGAAGCGATTGATGTCGCCGAGTGAACTGTTGCGTCGCGATACTTTCAAAAATCTGCTCGAAGAAATGAAGTCAGAATATGACATGATTTTGGTGGATACGCCGCCAGTAAGCATGGTGACCGATGCCGAATTGATATACCCGTTGGTGGATTTTGCCCTGATGGTGGTTCACTACGGTACAGATTCTATAGGTCAGGTCAAGGAAAACTTGGCGAACTTGCGCCGCTATGCGGACAAACCTTGCGCTTTTGTGATGAACCACTGCGAATACGAACCGGGGCACTACTATGGCTATGGCTACTATGGCCACGGGTATTATGGAAAGGGATATTACGGAAAAGGCTACTTCAGCAAGGATTAGCCTCTCTATTTAAAACATTGATGGAAGTCTGTAAGAAATTTCGAACGATTTTAACACTTTTTTGTAGACTCTACAGAAAATTTTGGCTTGATTAACTATTTTTTAAATGTTGAACTTTGTAATGGAACCAAGAAGGAACACAAAATGAAAAAAATACTTGGGACAGCTTTACTGGCAGCAGGCTTAGGCTTTGCCCAGATAGGCATGGAGGGCGGCTCGGACGGTCTTCATCAGATTAACGCCAAGACGCTTGGCCAATGGAACTTTACCGTTGGTACGGGTGGAAACATCTCCATATCGTCTTGGGGACTTTCCCGTGGTGGCGTGTACGAACAGGATGGTGTTCGCCATAGCTACAACGATTGGGATTATTCCCAGGCGGGTAACTTCTTTGTAGGCGTCGGCCTGCTTGATTTTTTGGATGTAGGCGCAATTCTTCCGGTCTACTACGAACATGCGAATTCCGATGGTCCGTCAGGAAGCACAAACCAGTGGACAACGAGCCGAGGCGACCTCGACCTGTGGTCCAAGATTAGGCTCCCGCTAGACACCAATAAAATTTACTCCGTGGCGCTCATGCTGAATATGTATGTGCCGACCGGTGAAGCGAATGCCGGTGTGCGCCCCCGCCACGTATGGTACCTGAATAGTGATGGTTACACGCAACCGTTCACGGCCGATGACTGGGCTTTCTCGGCAGGCCTTGCGGCAACGTTTGACCTCACGAAAATTGGTAAGCCGTTCCGCATCAACTTGGCGGCCAGCTACCTCTATCCTCTGGATGTGTCTGAGACCCAGACGCTCGTCTATAGCGCGGGCGTCAACTGGCTCCCGAAGGAATGGGTAGACGTATTCTTGGAATACTCTGCCGAAATGCGCTTGCAGAGCAAGGGCGAATACAAGTTCGACCCGATGAAAGACCCGATGCTCATTACTCCGGGTTTCCGTTTCCACCTGCCTTACAACATCGACTTTGCCATGGGCCTCGAAGTGGCCGTGCGTACCTTCCAGAACCTTGGCTTCGATCATGACGATGAAATGAAGGGCTGCGACAACATGGTGGTCCACTACCAGGGTGAAGGTGGCGAAAAGGTCAATTACTGCTACGCCCCGACTCCGCTTATTTCGGGTGCAGCACTCCTTACCATCCGTTTCGGTGGTGATTCGTTCAAGGATGATGACGGCGACGGCGTAAACAACAGCAAGGACAAGTGCGCCCATACCAAGAAGGGCATCGCTGTCGATGAAACCGGTTGCCCGCTCGATTCCGATAAGGACGGCGTTGTAGATACTTACGACAAGTGCCCGAACACTCCAGAAGGCGTGCAGGTGAATACGGATGGCTGCGCCGACAAGGATTCCGCTTTTGTGACGGATGCCAATGCCGCTGCCGATTCTGCCGCCCGTGCCGATTCCTTGAATGCGGCCGAACGCGCCCGTCAGGATTCCCTGGCCCGCGTCGATACCGACAAGGATGGCATTCCGGATATCAAGGACAAGTGTCCGAATACACCCGAAGGAATTGTGGTGGATTCCCTGGGCTGCATGCTCGACTTTGACAAGGATGGCGTTGCCGACAATAACGATAAGTGCCCGAACACCCCGGAAGGCGTGAGCGTTGACAGCACCGGCTGCCCGATGGACTTTGACAAGGACGGCGTTCCGGACAACAAGGACAAGTGCCCGAACACCAAGGAAGGCCTCGCTGTAGATTCTACGGGCTGCCCAGCAGATACGGACAACGATGGCGTGTTCGATGGTGTTGACAAGTGTCCGGGAACGCCTGCAGGAATGCCGGTGGATTCTACGGGTTGCACGATGGATACCGACAAGGATGGCGTTCCGGACAATCTGGACAAGTGCCCGCACACCTTGGAAGGCGTACGTGTTAAGGAAGATGGCTGCCCGGTGAACAAGAAGGAAAACCTCGATGAACTCAAGAAGGGTATCCAGTTCCAGACGGGTTCTGCCAAGCTCACCAAGAAGAGCTACACCACGTTGAACGATATTGCCTCTTTGATGAGAAAGTTCAAGTCTGCAAACCTTGAAGTGCAGGGCCACACCGACAACACCGGTTCAGAAGACACGAACCAGAAGCTATCGCAGAAGCGTGCCCAGGCTGTGGTGGATTTCTTGAAGAAGAAAGGTATTGAAGATGACCGCCTGCGTGCGATTGGCTACGGCTCTGAAATGTCGATTGCCGATAACAACACGAAGGAAGGCCGTGAACAGAACCGTCGCGTAGAACTCGTTCCGTTCGAAAAGTAATCCCTTTAAAAAACAGTAGGGCCGACCTTTGAGTCGACCCTCTTTTTTTAATTCTTTGTGCTTGTAAAAATGAAGCTTTTATTAGTTTGTCTTTTATTCTTTGCTTCTCTCGTTTTTTCGCAGTCTGTGGTGGGTACGGAACGTAACCGTAACCTGCGTACGCTCGACAATTTGCCGATGCTTTTGGATTACCATCGCCATACGGTGGGGGAGTCCTTACAGTTTTTTACTTATCCACGCCGGAATGTTTCTTTTGTTCGTGATTTTACTGATAAAGAAAGAAATGCGCTTGTCTATTATGCCGATTCGATTGGTACTGGGAATGACGCGCACCGCTTTGCCATTGCGGCTTCGCCTGTTTTAGGCCTGGATTACCGTGGTGGGGAGGCTATTGGCGACACGATTTGGCCGGGGGTGGATGGCGGCCTTTACTTGCGCGGCTATGCGGATTCCTTGGACTTTGATTTGGATGCCCGCATTTATGCGGAAAAACATTCAGCCGAAAAGCCCAAGAGCTTTGATGGTGAAGTTTTTGACGTGCAGACCGAAGAAGGTAATGCCGGTGCCGATTATGTAAGTTATGCTCGCTACCGTGCCCATTTAGGGCTGAACTACGCCTGGGTGCGAGTTTCTTTGGCCCGCGATGTGCTGCACTGGGGGCCTGGCTATTACAATAACCTCACCTTTAACCAGTTTGCGCTCCCGTATAATATGGTCAACGTAGATATAACGTTTGGCCCTTTGCATGTGTATAGTGTTTATGGCGACTTGCGTGTGAATAGCTGGAGCTATAGCCCCGACAACTTGAATGACCGAAACCTGTATGCGCATCGCTATGAACTTGCCTTGGGCGACTTTACGGTGGGTATGAGTGAAATCCAGATTCTGTATAACGAAAACAAACCGTGGCTTTTTGTACCGGTAGTGCCGTTGTTTATTGAAAAAGGGAACTATTCCGAAAGAGTGAATAACGGGGCCCTAGCCTTCGATATGAACTACCGCCTGTTGAATGCGGTTCGCCTTTACGGGGAATTTTTCTTGGACGACATGGAATCGCCAATGGCCGTGTACGAAAATGAGTATAGCAATAACCGCTGGGCGGCGATGCTCGGTATGCAGGCGGGTTTCGATACGCATGTCGGAAAGCGTTTGCTGCAACTGGGAACGATTGCCGAAATTGCCCGTGTAGAGCCTTACACGTACTGTCATTACGATTCGGCTCGGGCGCAGATGGCGCACTTGGGTAAGCCCCTGGGGAATCCGAATGGGCCGAACAGCCTGGCGGTGGACTGGACGCTTTACGGTCAGCTGAATTTGAGCGGCCTTTCGAATGTTTTTGTGGGGCTGCACCAGAAATGGCTCTGGAAAGGAACGGATGAGGGGAGCAGCATCGATGACCCGTACAAGACGGTGCCCAAGCGCTTTGTGCATAACGCCCCGTTGCACTATTCTCTGCTCCCGATGCTTAGCTATAGGGGCTCGCATGTGGCGGTGATGGGCGAATATGGATTCTTTGACGACAAGTATGTGAACGTGCGCATTGCGTTTATGATGTAAAATAACGGAATTGTGTAAGTTTTTTGGAATTTTTATAAACTAAGCCTTTGTTAGTTAGAAATAAGTTTTTATATTTGTAAACGAGTTCTTTACTTTTGTGGGAAAGGGTGTATAAATGTCTCAGTTTAAACAAATTTTTATCAATTTCAGGCTTCGTAAGCGCTTGCTTGCTCTGGTAGATGGCTTTATCGTTTTTGTGGCCGGTCTGCTAGTCAATATTCCGTTGCCTGCCTTTGCGGACCGCATCGATAGGGCGCATCTTTTCTCTTTTTTACTCCTTTGTGCCTTTTCTTGCTTTGCTTGCCAGCTCCTATTCGGGGCATACAATAAGCTGTGGCGTTATTTCAACTTGAGCGATTATCTGAGCTGTGTCAAGGGGATTTTTGGCGGCTTTGTGATTGCCTCCCTTCTCTATTATATCATAGCAGGGGACCTGTTTATCGGCTTTACGGTGCTGACGGGTATCATTGCGGTGGTGGGCGTGTGCCTGTTCCGTTACCTGTTCAAGGGAACCTTTATTTCGCTTGTAAATGCGGGGCTTGAAGAAGGGAAAAAGCGCCGTACCATGATTATCGGTGCCGGTGAGGCCACGCGTGTGCTGCTTGACGAAATTAGCCGACTGCAGTCTCCGGAAGAAAAGGATGCCGTTGGGGCGACTGAAACCTACGGAATTTATCCGGTTTGCCTGATCGATGATGACCGTTACAAGATTGGTAAACCTTTTCACAACGTTCTGGTGGCTGGCAGTACAAGCGACATCGAAAAGATTGCTCGCCTCGAACATATTGAGCAGATTATTTTTGCGATTCCCAGTTGCCCGCCTAAAGACCGTGCGGTGATTTTGGACTTGTGCGGAAAGACGGGGCTTCCGGTCAAGATTTTGCCGTTTGTGGGGAGCTTGCAAGATGTTTCGGAGACTCAAAAGTCCAACTACATTTCGCAGATTCGTGACATTAAGGTAGAAGACCTTTTGGGGCGTGAACCGATCAAGTTCGACAATTCCGAAATTCGTGAATTTATTGAGAACAAGGTTTGCATGGTGACCGGCGGCGGTGGCAGTATCGGTAGCGAACTCGTGCGCCAGATTGCCAAGTACAACCCGGCCCAGGTGATTATCGTGGACATTTATGAAAACAACGCCTACGATATTCAGCAAGAATTGGTGATGGAATACGGCAAGAGCCTGAACCTGGTGACGATTATTGCGAGTGTGCGCGACTATTTCCGCATGAACCAGATTTTCAAGAAGTACAAACCGCAGGTGGTGTTCCACGCGGCGGCTCACAAGCATGTGCCGCTCATGGAAAATAACCCGATGGAAGCCATTAAGAACAATGTGGTGGGTACGTTCAATATGGCAACGCTTTCGCTGATTAACAACGTCAGTAAGTTCGTTATGATTAGTACCGACAAGGCCGTGAACCCGACAAACGTGATGGGGGCTTCTAAGCGTTGCTGCGAAATGATTGTGCAGTTCTTTTCGCAACAGAAGGACTGCCATACCGATTTTGTGACGACCCGCTTTGGTAACGTGCTGGGCAGTAACGGATCCGTGATTCCGCTGTTCAAACGACAGATTGAGCAGGGCAAGCCCGTGACAGTGACTCACCCGGACATTATCCGCTACTTTATGACGATTCCGGAAGCGGTGAACCTGGTGCTCGAAGCGGCTAGCTTTGCGCACGGTGGCGAAATCTTTGTACTCGATATGGGCCAGCCGGTGAAAATTGTGACCTTGGCCGAAAACCTGATCCGCATGTACGGCAAGGTGCCGTATAAGGATGTCGAAATCAAGTTCACGGGACTGCGCCCCGGTGAAAAGTTGCTCGAAGAATTGTTGATGGGCGAAGAGGGCCTGCAAAAGACCAAGAACAAGCTCATTTACATCGGTAAGCAGATTCCTATCGACTTGGATTCCTTTGTGAACCAGCTATGGGATTTGAAGAATGCCGCTCAGGCCAATGACGACAAGAAGGCTGTTTCGGCACTGCATAAGATTGTGCCCACCTTCACGACCCCCGAAGAATTCAATAAGACCGTGATGATGCCTAAAGTGTA
>NZ_CAMVDO010000066.1 GCF_947166265.1 uncultured Fibrobacter sp.
CTCCTCCCCCTCCCCCAAAGAGGTCGGACCTTGGGGGGCGGTTGGAGCGGGCGTTACTTGGCCGACTTGCCAGTGGCCTTGGCGGCCGCGGGAGCGGCAGGGGCTGCCGCCGGGGCAGTATTCACGCCAATATCGAGCGGGCCATACTTTTTCTCGTAGGCGCGCACGGTGGCGCTGAGCATAATGGCGAGGCGCTTTGCCGTGTAGGGGTTCATCACGATTCGGTCGGAGATGGCGACATCGACCTTTTCCTGGTTCATCTGCCATGCGCGATTCACGCCGAGAATCATCATCACCTCTTCGCGCCCGGCCACTACGTTGGTCGCGTTCACGTAGGTGGTGCGCATGTCCTTGTCGTTCCATTCGATTTGCGGCTGCTTGTTTTCTGCCATTTTGCAATTCCTTTGTTTTTAAGGTTAATGTCTTTTGGATATTTAGTAAAATGGAGGGGCTTTTACTAGATTTCCGAGGCATATCAAGGGGTTTTATGAACCTAGTTAAACTTTGTACATCCTTTGTCACGGCGTTCGCCGTGGCGGCTCTCGTTTCGGGCTGTTCCGTGTCCGATTCCGAGGACGACGAATACTCCAAGTGGACCTTCTCGGGCAGTGTCGTAAGCGGCGCAAACGGGCTTGGCCTCGAAGGGGCCTCCATAGACTACATGGACGGTTCCGGCAAGCAGAAGACCGCCTATACCGACGAGTCAGGGGCATTCTTCATAGACGGGCTGCCCTACGGCCAGCACACCTTCACGTTCAGCCACTACACGGTTGACAAGAAGGACACGCTTTACTACGCCCCCAAGATTATCACGGTGGCATCCACGGGCGAATCGAGCTACATGGAGGGCGTGGTGGCGAGCGGGTCGCGCGTCGTGCGGCTTTCGCCGCTGAACGCGGGTATCGCAGGCGAACTCTATGTGCAAGAAGAAGCCACGGGCGTAAAGTCACCCGCCCCCAAGGTAAAGCTGCGCCTCGCGCACCAAGACACGGCCTTCGTGAACATCGCCCCCGAAACTTTCTCCGCCACGACAGATTCGCTCGGCCGCTTCACATTCGAGAAGCTCCCCGCCGATTCCGGCCTCACGCTCTCGGCGGAACCCTTCACCTACAAGGGCAAGACCTACCGCTTTTCGAACACGGCGCTCCCCCGCCTGCGTTCCGACGCCGTGCATGACATGGGCAGAATCTTCCTCGTCCGCGACACCCTCAAGGAGAGCGCCCCCGTCATCGTATCTTCAAACGTAATGGACAAGAACCGCATGGGCTACAAGAACCTTTCGCCGCTCATCACGCCCTACTACGTGTTCAGCGAGGCGCTCAGCAAGGAGAACATTTCCGTGAGCCTCGCGGGCGATTCAGCAACAGTCATCACGCCCGAAATCAAGGGCGACACGCTGTACCTGCGGCACACGGCCCCGCTTGCCGCCGAAAAGTCCTACTCCGTGAGCATCGTGGGCTACACCAAGAAGGGCGAAAGACTGACCGTAGACCTTTCGGGCGACGCGGCCTTTACCACGAACCGCGGACTTTATGCCGTCACGAGCAACGCCTGGGCGGCAAGCAGCCGCTACAAGGCGACTTTCTCGGTAAACGACACGCTCTGGGTCAAGTTCTCCGACTCGCTCGCCACGGTCCAATGGAGCAAGGCTGCAAAGGTCAAGAAGTCCATCTATGCCGACAACGAGTCCCCCAATGCCGAAGCCTGGATCAAGGCCGACACGCTGTTCGTCAAGATGTTCGAGACGTTCGACGACTCCCTTGCGGCGGGCGACACCGTGGGCATGAACATCACCGCCCACGCGAAGAACGGGCTCTACTTGCAGGGGCTGACGGTGCTCACCGAGCTTTCCAAGGCACCCGAGTCCAGTTCGTCCGAGGCATCCAGTTCTTCCGAAGCTTCGAGTTCGTCGGCAGGGTCCAGTTCCTCGGTTGAATCCAGCCCGTCTTCCAGTTCTTCTAGCGCGGCGGCAGACTGATGCTCGGCAAGGCCCTATTTACAGCCCTCGCCCTCGCGGCATCTGCACTTGCGCAGCAGGGGTTCGACGGTGTCACGGAACCCATCAACCAGGCCCGCGTCGGGTTCACCGTGTCCGGGAAGATTGACAGCATCTGGGTCAAGGAAGGCGCGTTCGTGCACAAGGGCGACACGCTCATGAACCTCGTGAACCGCGAGGAACGGCTGCGCGTCCGCATCACGGGTATCACGGCAAACGACTCCTCGGCAGTACTCTCGGCCAGGGCGAAACTCCAGGCCTACAAGAAGGACCTGGACGCGACCCGCAACCTTTTCGAGAACAGCAACTCCGTAAGCGCGGAACAGGTCTGGGAAAAGCAGATGAACCACGACGTGGCCGCAGCCGAACTCACATCGGCCGAGGTTGAAAGGGAACGCGCGAAACTTGAACACGATGTCGCCGGGGCAGAACTCGAAAAGCGCGTTCTCACCGCCCCCTTCGACGGCGAAATCGTTTCCATATCCAAGAACAAGGGCGAAAGCGTCGAGGCGCTGGAACCCGTCATCGAAATCGCGGATGTGCGCACCTGCCGCATGGTCGCCTATGTGGTGGCGAACAGGTCGGGCAAGCTAAAACCCGGCCAACAGGTAAGCCTTTCGCTCGACGGGCGCAAGCAGGTTCGCCGCAAGAAGGGCACGATCGAGTTCGTGTCGCCCGTGGTGGACAAGTCCAGCATGCTGCGCACCGTGAAGGTCATATTCGACAACACGGACCTGGCCGTCGAGCCGGGTGTCACGGGGAAAATCCTGCTTAAATGAGTTTCCGCGCCGTAAACATCATCGCCACCCTGGCTGTAGTTGCCGCCCTTGCCGCCGAAGAAAAGGGCGACTCGCTGTACCTGGATTTCGGGACGGCCCTACAGGCCGTGCTCACGAACAACGCCGACGTGACGGAAGCGAAGTTCGCATGGCTCTCGGAATCCGAGGCGGCCACGGGGGCCTACGGCAAGTTCGAGCCGAGGCTTGTGGGCCGCGCGTTCAAGGAGACCGCCGAGCGGCCCGGCGCACTGTTTACGGAAACCAAGGAAGAATACAAGATAGGCGTACAGGGGGCGCTCCCCACCGGCACCGAATACAATGTGGGGTTCAACCAGGCCACCTACACGCACAGCGACTACACCTCGGAACTCTACTTCGGCGGTGAGCTGCGCCAGCACCTCCTCAAGGACGGCCCGCTGTTCTTCTCGGCCACGAACGAGCTGGAACAGGCAAGGCTCCGCAGGGAACTCGCCTACCAGAAATACCGCGACGCCCTGAACGATGTCCTGGAAAAGTTCTGCGACGCCTACTGGAACTACTACTACGCCGACCGCTTCCTGGCTTCGGCGACGGAATCGGCCCGCGTGGCAAAGGACATCGTGGAAGATGCGGGCAAGCGGCTCAAGCAGGGTCTGCTTTCGCCCCTTGACTATAGCAAGGCCGTGGCGGAGTATTCCGACCGCGAGTCGGCAAGGCTCGACGCACTCGACAAGCTGCGCGGCGCAAGGCTTACGCTGTTGCTCACGCTGTCGTCCGGCGAATACATCCACGACCCCCGCCCCATCGCCATGCGCCCGGACCTTGCCCCCGATTCGGCGGCAAGGCTCGACTCGCTCACATTCCTGGATTCCATGTCGCTCATGCATCCGGGCTACCTATCGCAAGGGGCCGAGGTCATGCTCCGCGAATCGGAACTTTCGGCAAGGCGGGCAGACTGGCTCCCTACCGTGGACCTTATCGGCAACTACGGAATCCGCAGCCGTAACGACAAGGCCCGCGAGGCCGTGAGGAACTTCAAGACCGAGGGCAAGCGCCAGACCGTGCTTGCGGGCGGCATAGAGATAAACATACCGCTGTTCGGCGGCGTTGCCGAAAGGCACCGCATATCGGCCCAGAAATACAGCGTAAGGGCCGCCCGCACAAGGCTTATGCTGTTGCAGGCGCAAATCTTCGAGGAATACCGGATTCTGCAGAACAGGGCGCAAGAAATCCGCGAACAGTGGCGCTACGGACAAATTGCGGTGGAATACCACCAGAAGGAACTCGAAGAGGAATTCAAGAAACTCGCCATGGGCAAGAGCAACTACCGCGAAATTTTCGAGATGGAAGAGGACCTGCGCGAAGCGGAACGCCGCCAGCTCGAAAACATGCGCACACTCCGAATCATAGACGTGCGGCTGATGAGGGCCACAGGCAAACTGCTACTGCAGAACGGCCTGGAAACCTGGAAAAACGAAAAACTCGTGCTCCGCGAAGACCTGACTGCGGAATAGGGCTAGTCTATATTTCCGTTTCCGGGATTCTGACAACGCCCTTATCAAGAATCAAAAGGTCATTTTCACCAAGCAAATTTATCTTATATTCCTTGAGCCATTTCAATTCTTCATCCTGGTTTGCCGTGAAAGATTTGAAAGGCGATTTATCGCTATGGTCAGGAACAGATATATTGAGAAAACTCTTGCAGTGATTTCTATCGAAGATTTGCCGGCTTTCCAAAAGCGACCAGGTTGACTTAAGCTGTTCATAAGCCTTGTCCGCATTAGCCTCGATGTTGTGCGCTCTACAATACTTCAATTCGCAAAGAAGCAAAAATCCACCATCAACAACATCTCTCGGTTTGAAAAGGCATTCGCAATTCTTGGTTTTATCGGGAAAGTAATCCGGATGTTCTTCAAAATTAACACCGTAGATTACAACATGTTTGGGATTTTGCAAATGGAATGACTTTATATCGTCAAACTCGGATTCCGAGACGCAGACGCCCTTTTTCGCGCTCTCCGGTTCGAAACGCGTCTGTTCCGTATAATCGGCGACCCACACGTCATTTTGATATTCGCGGGCGTGTTCGAATTTTTCAACAATGTTAGCCATAGTATGCTGCATAGTTGGAAAATTCGCTCATCACACGCTTCATTACGCGGTCAAAGTAATTGCCTCGAATGAGTCCATCTTCATCTTGTAGCGGGGTTACAGTCCCATTACGTAATTCCCATGCAGCTACATTTTGGGGATCTACAAAACAATCCTTTCGGTCATCATCCTGCAATCTGTCGCGAACAATATATCCAAGCATATAATTGTTAATCGCATATAAAAGGTAGGGACTATGCGTCGCAATAAACAATCCGTCAGAATGCATCGAAGCATTTTTCAGAAGACTTTGTACAAGTTCGACCTGCGTAAGCGGGAAAAGATTCTGCTCGGGTTCTTCCAGGTATATATCCGAATACGCCGTGCGAGTAAAGTTCTCGTATAGTTTCAAACATTCCTTATAGTCTTCTTGAGACTTAAAGGGCAATGTCAAGCGACCGACTTTTCCAAAATATCGATCGTCTTCGCTTGCAAGCACTTCCAGGGATTTTTTGTAGCGTTTTTCGTATATATGGAAAAGCACCGATTCGTTTTCACTATCACTTACGATATTGGATGGCAACTTGGCAGAATACTGTTCATCAAAAAGGAACTTCAGGTAAGCCCACATTGGGATAACGGACTGCAATCCACTAGAAGCATTCGTCAAGTTAACCTTGTTCCCATCACCAAGCAAGACATAATCCCTAGATGCTTCCGCATCATAGTAGTATTTGACATTCAAATCCAAAATATCAAGCATATTGCCAGGACTATACATGCCCCTGACACCATTCCAGTCTGCGATAAAGTTTCGGATATTCGTATTATCGAACTTTACCTCAAACCAGTTGGGAATAGCCGCAACAAGATTTCTTTCCGAGGGTATATAAGAAATCTTACTTCGCTTGTATCGCCAACAACCGTCAAATATAGTCAAGTCAAATGTTGATTTGCTGAAATCGCAAATAAAATGAACATAATCGGATTTATATTCAATAAGACTTCCATAACGGATATAACCTTCCAGTTTATGGAATACGATTAGATTATCAATGACATAGCTAAAGTTGGCAAAGCCATTTTTTCCCTGTTCCAGCAAGATGCGTTTTTCTGCCCAGGCACAGAAACAGGCTATTTTCAAAATGCAGCTTTTTCCTGCACTCTGTGGACCAATTACGACGTTTATCTTTTTCAAGTCCAAAGAAACACTTTGTATCGGACCGATGTTTTTGATTACCAATTTCTTCATATGCATTTGCGCTCCAAAATTAGTAAAAACTATCCGATAGAAATGACGGCGGTGCCTGCGGTGAGTGCAGTCACGCGGATTTCGTAGCGGTTGTCTCCGTTCGGGGTGTCGGGTATATCCACGGTGATGTGGTAACCCGACTGCGTGGTAGCCGTCATGGTAGTGCCGTTCACGTCCCATTCCCATGCAAGGGCGGGGACGCTATGGCCCTGACCATCAGAAATCAACACGATGTTCGGGTTCCACCACGGATTGTCCTTGCCGGGCCAGGTGTCGCTTACCAGCAACATCGTCTCGCCCTCGGCAAAGGTAATCACCTGCGCACTGGAAACGTCCACAATGCGCGAAATCTTGCCGGGAGTAGCCTCCTGCTGCAGGACCCAATCCTTGTTCGTGACATCCGCGTAAAAATCGGTATCCCCATTCGCAGATGTTTCCGGGGTGACACCCGGCACTCCCCCGTTCTCGAACTTATCCTGGATGTCATCGGCGTCGGCATCGTTGTTGCCCAGGAAAACCTCGGGCGTCGAGGTCGTCACCGTATGCTGTTCCAGCATGATTTCCACGCTCGGCGCAAACACACCCACGGGGTTGTTGTGTTCGAGGATCAACGAGGCATTGTCGCCAAGGGCCACATCGTCGCCGTCGCCCATGGTAATCGTATCGCCGAAGTCGCCGCCGACAATCACGTCGCGGTCCTTGCCCGTCAAGATGGTGTCGCCCGTCTCGACAGGTTCGTCGTTCTCGTCCAGCGGGATTTCCACGGCCGCGCCGTCATAATGTATGCTCTCGGCCTCGATGGCGCGGTTCGCGTAGTCGGCCAGGTTCTCGTTGCGGGCGAACGGCGTGTCTATATCGAAAGTCACGCGGGCGTCGTCACCAAAGACAAGATCCTTGTCGTGGTCGCCGCCCACGGCGATATCCTCTTCGCGGTTCTCGCCCGCCACCACCTGCACGGCGGTTATCACGGGCAGGTTCAGCGGCCACTGGTTCGTGTCGGTGAACAGGTTCCTGATTCGCACCTCGAAAGTCGAGGAGCTTACGCCGTGGAACACCACGTAGTTTCCAACCAGGCTCATGTCGGGCGCCACCTGCGAGAGCAGCTCGGCGGCCATCGGGGCGGTCTCGCGTTTAACGCGGCGGTAGTCGCCGTCGAAATGGCTACCGGTCCAGTCGTTCAGGTAGTAGTGCTGGTCGGGCGTATCACCGCCCACCTGGTGGCCCCATACATCGAACAGGTAGTTATAGGTGTCCGTGTTCTGCTGGTCGCCGCCGAGGTACACATACACATCGCAGGGTGCACCGTCCGCGAAGGAATCAAGGTTCGTAAGCGTGAGCTTGATTTCCTGCTGCTGTTGGGC
>NZ_CAMVDO010000067.1 GCF_947166265.1 uncultured Fibrobacter sp.
CTCGACAAGCTCGCGAAGGAAGGGTAGGGGTTCTGGGCTGTGGGGTCGCTCGTTTCACTCGCTTTGGGATATGAGGTAAAGATGTCAAATAGTACATTTACTTTTCCTCATACCTCAAAGGCGCAATGCGCCGACCCCATACCTCACACTTCACACCTTATGCCTCGTTCCCTTTGCATTTTTCTTTTGCTTTTTGCCCTTGCGATTCCCGCTGCTGCCGCAGATAAGCTCGACAAGTACGACAGCGCCTACGTGAGTACGCTGAACATGACCGATGCCGAAATTGCGGAAACTTACGGCGTCGACTCGACCAAGCTGAACCAGGGGCCGACCCTCCAGGAACTCAACGAAGAGAATCCGAGCTACGTCAAGCGCGAATACAACCACCGCCAGCAAGTGATCGTTGGCAGCGTGGTGATGCTCTGCGTCGCCGTCGCCATGGTGCTCATGAACAATTATAACCCGAAAAGGTGATTTTTCTAGAAAAAATGGAAATCTCTTGACTTTTTACTTTACTTTTGGTATATTACTAAAGGTATATTACTAAAAGTAAAGTGAGATGGTTATGGAGAACCCTTTTTCTTTGGAACCCTATACGTCAAAGGATCGTTTCTGCGACCGAGAGCAGGAACTTGGTGATGTTTTGTCTTTTTTGACGAATGGTTCAAATGTCACTTTGATTTCTCCGAGGCGCTATGGCAAGACTGGCCTGATTTTTAGGACTTTTGAGGATCTTAAGGAAAAACACTATATATGCATTTATGCCGATATTTTCTCGGCGCAGAATTTAGATGACCTTATTAAGATTTTGTCCGAAGCGATTGTCTGCTCAATGTCGAGTGAGTCGCTTGTAAAAAAGTTTTTTGCGGCTCTTAAAAATGCGCGTCCTCTGCTCAGTTATGATCCCATTTCGGGAAGTCCGCAGGTTTCACTTTCCTTTCAACAAGAAGGGGAAAGACCCAAAACACTAAAGTCTCTTTTTGATTTTCTTGAAAAACAGGGCAAGAAAATTGTCTTTGCTATTGATGAATTTCAACAGGTTCGCGAATTTAAGGAAACAAATGTTGAGGCTCTGCTAAGAACTTATATCCAGCAATTACATCATGTGAAGTTTATCTTTTGCGGAAGCAAGAAACACCTGATGACGGACATGTTTGTAAATGCGAAAAGCCCTTTTTACGAAAGCTCTAGGACGGTTCATATTGACCGTATTGTCCCCGAAAAATATGGCCCGTTTATTAAGGATTTGTTTAAAAAATATGGAAAATCTATTGATAATGAATCAGTTGATTTTATCATGGATTGGACCAAACGACATACGTATTACACACAGTACGTTTGCAACCGTGTTTTTGCAGAATGCTCCCAGAAGATTGTTTTGGATGATGTCAAGGTAGTGGTGACTCGGATTATTCGAAATGAAATTGCGAACTTTATTGAACGTCGCAATTTAGTAACCGAAAAGCAATGGTTGTTCTTAGTGGCTGTTGCTAAGGAGGGGGCTGTTCGGCAGCCAACGGCAAATGCGTTTTTGATGAAATATCGTATAGGGAATTCTGCTACGGCAAAAAAGATTTTTGCCGCTCTGGTTGAAAAGGAACTTTTGCTGGAACAGAGCGACCTAGAAGGAAAATGTTACAGCGTATACAATGTATTCATGTCTAGGTGGATGGAAACGTTATAGATTTTTTTATATTTGTGATTGAATAAAGTATGGATCCCCTCCCTTTGGTCGAGGAAGACTTCGAGGAAGGCTGTTTGACGTACTAATCCCTGTAACCTGAAACCTGTAACCTATAACTATGACATACACAGACGAAGCAAAACAGAATTTCAAGACCCTCTCCAAGAACCCCTATCCCGGTCGTGGCATCGTGCTCGGCACCAGCGCCGACGGCAAGTCCTACGTTCAGGTCTACTGGATCATGGGTCGCAGCGTGAACAGCCGCAACCGCGTTTTCGAGATGGAAGCCAAGACTGGCTTCATGAAGACGAAGGCTTTCGACGAATCCAAACTCACGGATCCGCACCTGATTATCTACTACCCGGCCCGTCACACGGCTGATGTTCAGATTATCACGAACGGCGACCAGACCGACACCATTTACGATGCCATCAAGCTCGGCGGTACCTTTGAAAGCGCCCTCGCTACGCGTCAGTACGAAGACGATGCCCCGAACTTCACGCCGCGTATTTCCGGCATTCACTACAAGAACGCCCAGCCGGCTCTCTACAAGCTCTCTATCCTCAAGAGCCGTAACAACTGCGAAGACGCCGGTTGCGAACGCATGACGTTCGAGTTCGAAAAGGCTCTGCCGGGTCTCGGCCACTTTATCAGCACCTACGAAACCGACGGCAACCCGATTCCTAGCTTCAAGGGTTTCCCGCAGTTGATGCCGATTTTTGACAATGCCGAAGACACGCTCAAGAAGTACTGGGCAGCTCTCGACAAGGACAACAAGGTGTCGCTCATGGTCAAGTGGATTGACCGCAAGACCTTCAAGGCCAAGACCCTGATTGTGAATAAAAACAAGTAGCAACAAATAGTACCCAACGTCATTCTGAGAACGCTTGGCGTTCGAAGAATCCAGACAAGAATATTATGGACTGGATCCTTCGACTTCGCCCGAAGGGCTCCGCTCAGGATGACATTTCGGGTCGATTCTCCACCACGTTCCCAAGGATGTGGTGCTTTTAAATAAGGCGACTTCTTTATAGGAAGCCGTCCTTTTTATATTTGGAGGTGTCGTATTTGTGGGGTATAGAGTTTTAATGAGATGGATCTTTTTCATATTGCTGCTTTTACAGCTAGCCTTAATCGCCTGTTCCAATTCAGAATCGGCGTCCTCGGATGAAGAGGCTCCTGAAGAAGTGGATGTTGTAATCCCTGAGCCAAGTGATAGTCTTTTACAGGACACTCTCACGAGGGACAGCTTAATTAAGAACAGTCTGCAAAAAGATAGCCTTGCCCGTATAGACAGCCTCGCTCGAATAGACAGCTTGTTTAAGGCGCGCAATTTGCTCTTGATTTATGCGAAGGATTTGACCGTAGAATTAGGCACGGATTTGCCCGATGCGCGCGTGAACGAACGCCCGGCCATGAAGGTGAAATTCAATTACGATTTTTATATGTCCAGGCATGAAATCACCTGTAGCGAATTTAACGCCCTCATGAAAAAGGCGGCGGGCCTTGCGCTGGAATGTACCTCTGAATCGCTTCCGGCTGTAAATTTGACTTTTTACGACGCCGTACTTTTTGCAAACGAACGCAGCAAAAAAGAAGGCTTCGATACCGCTTATACTTATTTGGCAAAGTCCTTTGATTCCGAAAAGCACTGTATCAATCTCGAAGGGTTTGTATACCATCCTGAAATGGAATCGTACCATTTGCCGACCGAAGCGGAATGGATGCTTGCCGCACAATCGAATTGGGACGCCGAAAAGTCTTGGACCGCAGACAATTCCGAATACAAGTTACACCCGGTTTGTTCTAAGGCAAGCGAAGATGAACTCTGTGACATGATGGGCAATGCCCTGGAATGGGTGAACGACTGGCTTGGAAACTTCCGTGATACTCTCGTGACAAATTATGTCGGTTCGCCCGATGGGGGAGCGCTTGCGCAGCGTGTCGTTAAGGGCGGATCTTTCCGCAACCAGGCTTCTGCTATTTCTTTGTATTCTCGTGGCGATGTTTATTCGGTAACTTCTTCGACACGTGGTGATTATGTAGGGTTCCGCCTTGCTTTCGGCAAAATTCCAGATGCCTTATGGATGGGGAACTCGGGCCGCGTCGCTTCGAGCAGGATTACGCCGCTTGCGAATTCGTCGTCGGTATACGCCCATGCCAATACTTACAAGGCCAAGCTAGCCTTTAGAAACGATGTCTCCGGAAACCTGGCCTTTGTCGATTATTCGAACGGAACGTTGTCTGTTGTAGAAATCGTCGATTCGATCGATGTGTACCACCCCGATATTTCGCCAGACGGTAACCATGTCGCCTTTTCTACGATGTACGAAGGGCTTGACGGCAAGTCTGCTGTTTATGTCCGTGATTTGAACGAAGAAGGTTCAAACCTGGTGAAGCTTGAAGTCGAAAGTGCAGCCATTCCGCGTTGGCGTGTGCTTGAATCCGGCGATACCGCCATTGTGTATGTCACCAATGCGGCAAACAATAAAGACGAAGCCACCTTCCGTTCGACTTCGACTTGGCAGGTGATTTTTGCAAATGGTAAATTCGGTACTCCGCAAAAATTGTTCGATGGTGCATTCCACGGGGGAATCAGTTCCGACGGCCGCTTAGCGGTTTCTGGGGCGCGACTTTTGCGTGCCCGCGTTTCGGAGCGTGATACGGTATGGTACAACGGCGAACAGGCCTGTAATGTTTCGCTTTCAAAGGACGGCTCTAATCGTACGTTGTTCCTGGATTTCGGCAGCTCTACGGGGCGTAATTTTGTTGGCGAAAGGTATTCGACTCACGGACGGCTTTTTGTGACGGATTCTTTAGGTAAGTTGATTCAGTCTGTCCGCGCACCGGCGGGCTACACGTTCGACCATACGGAATGGGCGGGTAACTTAAACCTTGTCGTCGCCACTCTTGTGAATACGAATGGTTCTCACCGCAAAATTGTATTGCTTGATTTACAAGACTCTAGCTTTACGGAACTTGCCGAAGGCGAAGAACTTTGGCATCCGAATCTGTGGGTTTATTCGGAACCCGTTGTTGCAGAAGATCCTTCGATTGATGTCGATAGCGCCGGCGTCTATTTTACGCCACAGGGGGGTGCAGCAGCCGTTATTCTGCGTTATAAAATGGAACTCTTGTGGAAATTCAAGGATACGGCAAACGTTGCCATTCTCGGTTCTTCGAGGCCGCTAGATGGAATCGTGCCCCTCAGTTTAGATACATGCTTCTTTGCGCTCAACCTTTCCAATGTTCCGAACATGATGGCGACATCGGATTATCTGTTGACGAACTACGTGTTCCCGCATTTCAATAAATTGAAATTTGTCGTAGTCTCCTTGGATATTGATTTGTGGTATCACCCTGAAACCGAAACGTACAATTTCTTCTCCCAAGAATATGAAAATTACCCCGGCTATGTTTATGACAGAAACCACGATTTCTGGAAAGAGGGCGTGCCTAAGGAATTGGCCCGATTGACGGAGGAATCTTTGGGCCTAGATTTTTATCAGGAACGCTTTATAGAATCTCGTGGCTACAATTACGAGCCATCCGGTAATTGGGATAGTGCTCCTTTTGTTGAAAACGATAGCATGTGGATGACGGAACTTTCTGCGAATTATTACGCCAGCCTTGAGCATTTAAAGAATATTTTGCGTATAGCCGAAGAAAAGGGAGTCTTTGTCGTGGGCATTATTTTCCCGCAGAGTCCGGCTTTTAAAGAAACAGGCTCGTTTGGACGTTATGGAATCCGCCGAAGTGAAGCTCCGGCGTTGATCGAAGAAATAAGGACCCTGGAGCAGGAATACCCTCATTTCCATTTATGGGATGAAAATAAAATGGGGGAGCATGACTATACCGACGAAATGGCATCCAACGAGGACCATTTGAGTTACCCTGGGGCAATCCAATTGACGACGCGACTTGACTCGCTGCTGAAGGTATTGAGTAAATAAGAGAAAAAGGGCGCTTTATTTTTCCACCACGTTCCCGAGGATGTGGTGGATTTTTTTGATGCCGTCGAATGCCGAGGGGCTACTGATGTAGTAGAAGATTTGCTCCACGAGCGCGTCGGTGTTGAAGTCGTAAGAGGGAATGCGCAGCAGGTAGCTTTCCATGGAGTTGTCGAAGGCGATGTAGTTCGGGCCGATGTTCGGTTGCGGGATTTCCATGTTGTTTTCTTCGACCATTTCCATGAAGATTCCCGCAACTTCGTCGTTCACGCAAATCCAGGGCATGTTGTTGCCGCTTTTCGCCTGGAATTCGAGGGCGCGTTCGGCGAGTTTCTTGAGCTTTTCCTTTTCGAGGCTTCGCGCCATAATTTCTACGGAGAGCTTTTCGACTTTCTTGCGTGCAATTTGTTTGTAATCCCAGGGGCTTGCGAATTCGGCGTCTACATAGGGGTGCACCACGAGTCCCGATTCTTCGAGACCGGTGAGGCGGTCCTTGGACCAGGAGCTGTTATGGTAAGGCGAAAAGTATCCGACTTCGGTCACGCCGAGGCCGAGTAGGTAGCGTCCGATTTCTTTGCCGGGGGTCTTGCCGAAGGTAGAGTTAAAGAAGGTCCAGTTGTCCTTGCGCATAAAACTCTTGGGCACGGCGTCGATGGGGTGTTCCCACCACACGGCCACGGGGAACTTGGCATCGGCGAAAAATGTCAGGAGCGGTCTGAAGTTCTGCACCAGGAGCGTCGAAAGTACCGCCCCTACGGCGTTCGGGTGTTCCGAAAGTTTGCAGGGCTTGCCGCTGCGGTCAATGAGCTTGCCCGAGGCGTCGTCTATGCCGAACAGGGTGAGCTTGTAATGGTTCTTACCGGCGGTCTTGTACACGAGTCGCAGAAAGTCCAGTTCGCGTTCACTTTCGGCGCTGAATCCGCCCCAGCTGTTGCAGCGCGTTACGAAGATGAGTTCGCTGAGCGGTGCGTCGTCTTTCTTTTGCTGCTTGCGGTAGAAAAGGTATTGGCGGCCTTCCTTTTTCAGGATATTGCGTGCGACCTTTTCTTCGAGAAACTTACGGAGCGTCCCCTGCGACACGTTGTAGCGTGCGGAGAGTTCCTT
>NZ_CAMVDO010000068.1 GCF_947166265.1 uncultured Fibrobacter sp.
CGAGAAACTTACGGAGCGTCCCCTGCGACACGTTGTAGCGTGCGGAGAGTTCCTTAGAAAGCGGAAGCGGCTGCGAGGGTTTCAGGTAGCCTTGCGCAAAGTCGCGCTCGAAAGCCTTGGCGAGCTTTTCGGAGACTGTCTCGTGAACGTAGGGAACCTTGGTCCGCAGGGGAGACGTACCCCAGAAACAGCCCTTTCCCTGGATTTTGCAAATTTTTCCGGCGGATTCAAGATCGGCGAGCGCCGCCTGCACCGTGCCCGACGAAGCACCGAAGCTCTTGATCATAGTACGCACCGACGGGAGTCGGTCGCCCTCGGCGAGGTTCATGTCGAGCAAAGCCTTGATAATCCGCTGTTTCATGAGGATTAATATAATAAATGTCGCTAGAACGGGAGATCCCCGCCTGCGCGGGGATGACGAAACAGGGAATGCTGCGCTGGATCCCCTCCCTTCGGTCGAGGATGACAAAAAAGACCTGCGCAGGGGAGGTTCCTGCGCAGGCCGGGGTTGTTTGGGGTTGGATGAATTTCTAGAAGTTAAAGTCTACCTGGTAATTGGCCTTGTTGTTCGGGTTCACGTGAACGCCCTTGGCATTGACTGTGCCACGGATTTCCTTGTTCTGGAGCTTTGCGCGGTTCGTGAGAATACCCTGGGTATCGCTGCTAGAGCTCGACTGAATGTTTTGTTCGCTTTCGCTGCTAGAAGACTGCTGCTGTGTGCCGTTGGTGAATTCGGCGTCGCCAGCGGCATCCTGAGGAACCTGACCGTTGAAGCTTTCTTCTCCCTTCTTTGTAAGGGCGAGGATAACCATGCCATCTTTCGGGTAAATGTTTTTCGAGCTAATGTAGACGCGGTTCTTGTCAAATGTCCAGTTGCCCTTGAGCCAACGGGCGGTGTTGAAATCGTCAAAGTTGTCAGCCCATTCGAGCGTGAAATCGCTGCCGTTAGGACCTTTGCCCGGAGTGTAGTTATAAACTTTAACCCAGTTGATGAACTGGTATACCGGCAAAATGGCGTCGTTCCACGGACCGACCCAGCCTGCATCTTCATGAGACCAGAGATTGAATCGCAGTCCCTGTTCTTTTTTCTTTAAGTCTTCGACCTGGTTCTTGTCATTTTGGCCATTTACGGTCCTGCGGACTTCTCGGCCGTCAATTGACCAGGAAACATAATTCGGAGTCCATTCCATGGCGTAGGTATGGAATGATTCGTTTGAGGCTGGCGAAATCACGTGGCTAGGATCGGCACTTTGAATCTTGGTGTTTTCACCAGGACCGTATCCTGTAATGATGTTGGACTGGAATTTACCCGGATCCTTACCGAGAATTTCGATGTCGACTTCGACCCACGGTTCCGGGGCGCCCAGGTAGGAGTCGTTGTGGTAGAGGAACATGGAGCTGACCGTGCCGGAGCCTGCGGCCATTTTCATGCGGGCTTCGAACTTACCGTACATCCAGGTCTGTCTTGTATAGAGCTCGGCGCCGGTATAATCTCTGTCGTCTATAGTTTGTGCCATAGTTGCTACCGCCGCGATTGCGAGTACGGAAAGAGTCGTTTTAAGATGCATTATGCCTCCGATTAACACATCCACATCACCGGTAATGAATTTATAAAGAAAAAAATGACCCTGCAATATCTGCAAATGTCAAAAAGATAAATGTGTATCAACCGAACTATGAAAAGGGAGAAGTCTCTCCCTGATTTCAGCCCCGATTATTGTTGCAGAAGCAATCCAATACTGAATGAAATCGGGGCTTCCATCACCCTTTCGCCTAGGGGCTCCGCCCCTAAAACCCTAGAATTCGGGGAAATTTTTTGCTTAAAGATCCAGCGATTCCTGCACAAATGTTTCGGCGAGTGCTTTCGGAATGCTCTTGTGGAACATCTCGTAGGCGGTGCGCGTGGCGGTACGGCCACGCGGCGTTCGCGCGAGGAGCCCCTTGCGGATCAGGTACGGCTCATAGACTTCTTCGAGGGTGTCCGGCTCCTCGCCGAGCGCGGCCCCGATGGTGCCAAGCCCCACGGGGCCACCGCCGAACTTGTCGATAATCATCGAAAGAATCTTCCGGTCCATAAAGTCGAGGCCTTCTCCGTCGATTCCAAGCATTTCAAGCGTCTTGGATGCCGACATCAGGTCTATGACTCCGGTGCCGCGAACCTGAGCAACGTCCCTGCAGCGCCTGAGGACGCGGTTTGCAATACGCGGCGTTCCGCGACAGCGCCCGCTCAAGAGCTTGGCGGCATCTTCTTCGAGCCCGACATTCAAAATCTTCGCGCTTCGCATCAAGATGCTCTTGATGTCTTCGTCGTCGTAAAGTTCCAGACGGTATTGGAGGCCGAAACGGTCACGCAGCGGGCTAGTCAAGAGTCCGCTTCTGGTAGTTGCGCCCACCAGCGTAAAATGCTTGAGCGGCAGGTTCACGCTGCGGGCGGCAGGCCCCGAGTCCAGCATGATGTCGAGCCGAAAATCTTCCATGGCGGGGTAGAGGTATTCTTCTACCACGCGGTTCAGGCGGTGAATTTCGTCGATAAACAAAATGTCGTTTTCTTGCAGGCTAGTCAAGAGCCCGGCGAGGTCGCTAGCCTTTTCGAGGACGGGGCCGCTCGTAATATGGATGTTCACGCCCATTTCCTTGGCGATGATTCCCGCCAAAGTGGTCTTGCCAAGACCCGGAGGTCCGCAGAACAGGCAATGGTCCAGCGCGTCGCCACGGTGCTTGGCCGCTTCTATGGCAATCGAAAGACTTTCCTTGATGTTTTTCTGTCCGGTAAACTCGTCAAGGCTAGGCGGACGGAGCGTACGTTCTACATCGCTTTCGTCGCCCGTTCGACGTTCTGGAGAAATAATGCGCTGGTCGTCCATATTTTTTCGATTGTCATGCCCGCGAAGGCGGGCATCTCCTATTTTTAAAGGTACTTCAAGGCCTCAGGGATAAGTGCTGCGGCATCGGCTGTATCTCCAAGAATTTCGGCGGCCTTCATTACGGCCTTTTCGGCTGCGGGGTCCTTCACGCCGAGAGTATGCAGGGCAAGAACGGCCTCCATCTTTGCACCCGTAAGCGCTCCCATTCCGGTAATTCCGGAACCTTCCACGTCGCCGAGTGCCTGTAGCATGGCCCCCGCTTTCTCTTTCAGGGAGAGCACCATCTGTTCGCAGGTCTTTTTGCCGAGCCCCTTGATTTTGCCGAGGGCGCTCTTGTTGTCGCTTGCAATCATGTTTAAGAGGTCGGCGGGGGAGCTTCCGCTCAGAATGCGCTGGGCAAGCTTGGGGCCCACACCGTTTACGTCGAGCAGCATGATAAAGGTATCTTTTTCCGTCTTGTCGGCAAATCCGAAAAGCGTCATGGAATCTTCGCGAACCACGAGGTTCGTGTATAACGTGATTTCAGCCCCTTCTTCAGGGAGCTTGCCCGCTGTGAATGCCGAAATGTTGATGCCGTAACCGACACCCGCACATTCTACAACGACAAACGTAGGTGATTTCTGTACCAGAATGCCTCGGACCTGCTCGATCATAACTAATTCCTGAATTGCTCTTTTGTGCTACTGCTCAAAAATACACTTTTTTGTGCGCTCTGTCAAGTCTTTCCGAATAAAAATGTAGAATTTGGGACAAAATGGCAAATTTTTTGCTAATTGGCCTTTTTTTTGTTTATATTCATAGTTATGAATTACAGGCAGATTGATTTAAATGATTGGGAATTGCAAGGGGAAGGGGCCTTTGGCGAGAGCTATTTCTCGAAGACGGATTCGAGCATCATGCTCAAGCTCATAAAGTCAGGAAGAAACAAGGATGACTTTATCACGGAGTATGAAAACTCTCGAAAAATCGCATCTGTTGGCTTCAAGACTCCTGCGGCGATCGAAATGGTCGAAGAACCTCAATCGGGGCGCCTTGGCATTATCTATGAAAAGGTGCAGGAAAAGGTTTCGTTCACAAGGATGATTCACGACAATCCAAGCGACTTGCCGCGCATTGCCCAAATCCATGCCGAAGAAGCGAAAAAATTTCATGGCATAAACTGCGACCCCAGCCAGTTCTTGTGCTATAAAGATTCCATACGCGAGGCGATACCCAGGCTGTTCACGTTCAGAAAGTATAAGGTTATTCTGAAAGCCGCCCTAGAGCTGGTTCCCGATAGCCATGGTTGCCTGCAGTACGACTTCCAGCCGGGCAATATCGTACATTCCAACAAGACCGGTGAAAATTACTGGATTGATATGGGCGATTTCGGGTATGGGCATTACCTGTTTGATATAGCCATTCTGTATATGTTTACCCAAATTCTTTGTAAGAAAAAAGGCTTGCAGCAAATATTCCACATGACAGAACAACAGTTGCGCGACTACTGGGTAGAATTTACGGCAGCCTATTTTGGCAGGGCGATTCAGCCCGACGAAATGTTCGGAAAGAAGATCCGGCTTTACTTAGCCTTGGTGGTCACAATAAAGTACCATATGATCCCTGCGCCGGGACCTATAAAGTATATCATTTTGAACGTGATGCTTAAAAATGCTCTCAAAGGAATCTCTTTGGATAACGTTGCCGACATTATGGCAGCTGTAGTTTAGATCCTTTGATTTGAACAAACTCATTTCTTTAGAGTTTTTGTTAAATACCCGTACGGGCGAAATCCGCCTGAATAGCGAGGGTCGCCGCACCTTCGACCTCAAGGGCCGCAGCGTAGGCAAGCCGAAGGCCAAGGGAATTTACCTGAAAAAGTAAGTTCAGGTATAAACGCTTGATTTAAAGAAACGGTCCTACGGGGCCGTTTTTTTGCATATAAACTTTCTAAACTATGGATTTTTTTTTACCTTTTTTCTAAATTTGACGCTAGTTAACATAAAATGGGATGCTTTACCCTATGAAAAACATCAAAATATTCGCATTTTTAGCAATTTTCCTTCTTTCTGCGGCTGTTTCGACCGCGTGGGCGAAGGATGTCACCTTGACTTACAAAATTTCAGTGACAGGCACTATTCCACATGCCTATATTACCAATGCGGATGGTAAAACCGTTTGCGATTGGAGGAATGGCATAAAAACCCTTTGGCCTGCCAACGAAGAGCACTCCATGAACGATGGTTATGGCATCACTTTCACGCCCGATCAAGATTTGGACAAGACCGACAAAAACGAAAACAAAAAATCGACATCCACGACGGCCTTCAGGACCGAAGAAAACACGATTTTCACGGTGTCGGTGGGTCAGGGCTTTTACTTCAAAAGCGTGACGTTCAAGGAAGATGATGTCGAGAAGGCGTCTTCCTCCAACATCGCCCCAAACTCAACCTCCATCAGCGTGAGTGTTCCGAAAAACAAGTTCTTCAACTACATCACCGTGGTGCTGACGAACGATTTCCATTACATCGACGAAAACGGCAAGGAGCAAATCCGCAAGCCAGGCGAATACACCGTGCTTACCTCCTTAACCGACGTGAGCAACCTCGGAGGCGGCTGGTACGTGGTGCAGGGCGAAGTGAGTTATGGGAACTCGGTCAATTTTAGCGGTGACGCTCATCTCATCCTTGCGGACGGTGCAACACTGGAGATTGAAACTGAAGGTATATATGGAATCTATGCATCGAATAATCTGACAATTTATGGGCAGAACGGGCAAAGCGGAACTTTGAAAGTCACAGCCACTGGCACAGGCGGTTACGGCATCTACAGCTATTCTGGCGATATAACGATAAACGGCGGCAGCGTCACGGCCACTGGCAAAGAATACGGCATCTACAGCAGGGGTGGAAACATCACCCTTGGCTGGACGAACAGCACCGACTTCATCAAGGTCAGCAGCATCCATCTCGGTGTTGATTCATGCACCGTCTCCATCGCAGAGGGCAAGTCGTTCAAAGACGAAGACGGCAACGTGTATAGCGGCATGCTCACTGGCGAGCAACTTTCCGCTATTAAAAGCAAGAAACTTGAGCCTTGCTACGCAGTGACGTTCGATGCTCAGAACGGCGACGACCCCATAATGCTTTTGACTACTTTCGACGAAAACGGCGTTGCTCACGTCAAAAAGCCCAACGACCCGATTCGCAGCGGTTTCACGTTTGAGGGATGGTTTACCGCCAAAGACGGCAACACAGAATTCGACTTTACCAAAGCAGTCACGGAGAACACGACCGCCTACGCACATTGGAATGAGAATACGCCTGTCGAATACATTGACGAAAACGGCGGAACAAAGAAAACCCAGAATTACATTTTGCTCACTAATGGCATAAATGTGGATAACCTCCCCGGCGGCTGGTACGTGGTTGAAGGCGAGGTGAAATACACGAGCCAAGTCACGTTTAACGGTGACGCACATCTCATCCTTGCGGACGATGCAACGATAGAGATTAAAAGTGAAGACTTCGGAATCTACGCCAATGAAAATCTGACCATTTACGGGCAGGGCGGGCAAAGTGGAACTTTGAATGTCACGGCCCTTGACGAAATCGGGGGCACCTCCAGCAGCAGCACCGGAGTCTTCAGCGCCGGCAATATCACGATAAACGGCGGCAGCGTCACGGCCACTAGTACAAACGGTGTCGGCATCTACAGTGATAACGGAGTCACAATAAGCGGCGGCAGCGTCACGGCCTATGGCTACTACGACGGCATCTACAGTTATAACGGCGGAGTCACAATAAGCGGCGGCAGCGTCACGGCCACTGGCAACTACAA
>NZ_CAMVDO010000069.1 GCF_947166265.1 uncultured Fibrobacter sp.
TTTGTTTTGGGGGCGTTTTCGCCTAGGTACTGGCGGTATTTGCGGGCACCGGGTTTCCCGTTAAAGAGCCCATACAGGTGACGTACCAAAATCGTGGCGGGTGTTCCGCGTGCGGTTTCCATCTCTACATAGGGGAGGTAGGCCTCCAGCAATGCCTTGCGGCTTTCGGGCTTTGGAGCGGAAGCGTCGTTAAAAATCCTCTCGTCGGCATCGCGCAGGAACCACGGGTTTTCGTAGGCTTCGCGACCGACCATCACGCCGTCTAAATCCTTCAGCTGTTCCTCTACCTGGTCGAGCGTCTTGATGCCACCATTGATCGAAATGTTCAGCTGCGGCATTTCTGCCTTGAGTCGGTGTACGGTGTCGTAGTTCAGCGGAGGCACTTCGCGGTTTTCTTTGGGGCTTAAGCCCTTGAGCCATGCCTTGCGGGCGTGAATGATGAATACGTGGCAGCCCGCATCGGCGATGGTGCCGATAAAGTCGCGGAAAAATTCCCAGGAGTCCAATTCGTCGACGCCGATGCGGCACTTGATGGATACCGGAATGCTTACTGCGTCCTGCATTGCCTTGAAACAGTCGGCGACCAGGTTCTTGTCTTTCATGAGGCAAGCGCCAAAGTTTCCGTTCTGCACGCGGTCCGAGGGGCAGCCGCAATTCAGGTTGACTTCCTGAAAGCCCGATTCTTCAACCATCTTGCTGCATTTGGCCAAGTCGGCCGGATTCGAACCTCCCAGCTGCAAAACGGCGGGGTATTCGAATTCCTGATGACGCAGGAACTGCTCCGGGTCGGTATGCAGCAGCGCATTGGTCGTCACCATTTCGCTGTAAAGCAGAATGTGCTTCGACAATAACCGCAAAAAATACCGTTCGTGACGGTCGGTGCAGTCAAGCATCGGGGCAATCGAAAGTCTGCGGTTAAAGTCGAGATTCATAGAGGTCGCTTCGTTTTGAGGTGTGAGGTCGTGCTAAAGCACTGTGAGGTCGCTTCGCTTTGAGTTTTTTTTGCTCATTGCTCATGCCTCAGAGAGCCGAAGGCTCGACCCCACTACCACTAAATAAACATCATCGTATTCAGTTTAGCGCGGTACTTCCACGTAAGTTCGTGTTTCGGACCGAGCACTCCGAACAAAGTAAGCATTGCCTTCTTCGCGGCACCGTTGTTCCATTCGGGGGCTTCCACATACAGGTTCAGAAACGCCTGCAGGGCGCTTTCGAAATCTTCGCTACAAGCGAGCTTGCATGCTTCGTGGTACACGATGGCTTCTTTGCCCTGAACGTCCTTCTTGGCGGCTTCGGCGTGGAAATCCAACAATTCCAGCAGCGATTTTGCTTCGCGGTACTGGTCGTCGGCTTCGGTGAACTTGGCGAGCACGTTCTTCGCCTTTTCGGTGTCGCCCATGCCGAGGCTAGCCTTTGCCCACAGAAGCTGTAGCTTCTTGTTGTCGGGGGTCTTGGCGAGCGCTTCGTCGAGCATGGGGAGCGCCTGGTCAAAATTCTTTTGCGCAATGGCATCTTCGAGTGCCATCTGGAAACGGGCTTCGTCACTCACGAAGAACTTTTCGAGGCGTTTCTTGAGGTCTGCTTCGGGGAGAACTCCCTGGATGACGTCTGCAATCTGGCCCTTCTCGACAATGTGAACCTCGGGCACCGAGCGTACGCGGAAAGCCTGGATCAGTTGCATGTTTTCGCGTTCGTCGCAGCTCACGACGCCGAGTGTAAAGTCCATGCTAGTGGAAAGGGCGCCCAGCAACTGGGAATACGGTGCGCAGTCGGGGTATTCTGCAGAAGAGAAAAGCACCGCTACGGCGCGGTTTTCGGAGGCCTGCGCGACCTCGGTCTCAAAATTTTCAGCGGTAATCTGTACTACTTTAGCCATGGTATAAATATAAAAAAGTGGTTGGTAAACAGTGGTTAGTAAACAGGGCTGTAAATAAAAATGTTTCTTTTTTGTGCCTATTCCTAATCACTAATCACTAACCACTAGCCACTATTATCTATATTCCCAAGCATGACTACTTGCCCATATTGCAAATCAGAGGTGGCAGAGATCAAGTTCCAGCATCTGGACTTGCGCATTTGCCCTAAGTGCTATTCTACGTTTTTCCCGTGCGACCAGACCATGGCCTTCCGCAGCGACTTGACTGACAAGTCCCGCGAACTCTGGCTCAAGGCCCTGCTTGCCAAAAACGTGCAGGACCCGGTTTGCGAAAATCCATGCTGCATCGATCACGGCGAACCTCTTGTGCAAGGGAAACTTCCCGATTACGGTTACGATGGAAAAATCACAACCTGTTGCAAGATGTTCCACATGCCGCCATCCATGACGATCCAGCTTCTAAAGCGCACTCTGGAACATCCTTTCCAGCAACCGGCCAAAGAAGGTAAACATCACTTTTTCTTTATCCGTTTGCTCGATGCCTTGGTAGACAAGCTCTTTGGCGAAAAGATGCCGGACGAAGACCCGCTGGATCTGGTGCAGTACAGTCTTCATCTCAAGCCCATTTTGGAACCTGACGATACGAATGGCTAAGACTTATATCATTCTTGTTATTATTGCGGCGGTCGTAGTGGGAGTGTATTTCTCGCTACCGTGCCGATTTTTCGAAGATTCGGTGTTCCCGCTACATGGGGACGCTTCGGTCGTGGTGTATGACGATTCTTACGATGGCGGCTTGTCAAAGGCCTCGTTAAAACAGGCAGATTCTTCGCTTTCGTTTAACTGTACGCTTGGCGGCGAAGAAAGTCAAAGTGCGTGGTGCGGTCTTGTTTTTGATATCCGCGAACGGGGGGACGTGCGTTACCGCGACTGGAATTTTGTGGATTCTGTCATTTTTGATATCGATGCAAAGGGAACGGACGAAATTCTTGTAAAAGTGTGGGCTTACGACCCGGACGTGACAGATACGTTGAAACCGCGTACCTTTCGCCTGCTGCTGAAGGAACTGCCGCTTGTCGAGGGCCGCCAGAGAATTTCGATTCCGATGGAACAGTTCTATACCCCTGATTTCTGGTTTGACGACGAACATGTCGACAAGTCCTTGACCGATAGACACCAGGAAACGATCGCCCGCGTAGAAATTGCTCCGGGGTGGAATCATCCGCGGCAAAAGGAATTTGCTCTTGTGATTTACGGTATTACGGCGAAGGGCCTTAGCAATTTTTCGTTTGGCGTCGTGCTGTTCATTATGCTTGGGCTCATGATTGTGGCTATTGGCAGAACTCATTCCAATAACAAGGAACACGAAGAAAAGTCTTCGGAGCGTAAGGCATGAAAAGAATAGCTCTTGCTTCTGTCGCGCTCGTCGTTGTTTTTGCGGTGTGGACCGCTTTGTTTGTAAAATTCGGTTCAACGGAACGGACGCTTTTTCCGGGAAATACGTACCAGGTGTATGCCGTGTCCGACGCTACGGTGGGTGGCTTTTCGACGGTAGAACTTTCGCATAATGATTCGCTGGTTTCGGCTCGCGTGAACATTCGGTCGGGTATGGCGTATCCGTATGCGGGGGTCGGTATCAACCTGTTGTCTGTAGACAATCGCCCTGCTTCGGGGTATTTCGATTTTTCGGATTTTGACTCGCTTGTGATCGATGTCGAAACGGGGCGCATGAAACGCGTGGGTGTCAAGATCTTGAATGACGACCCGGTGTACAGCAAGAAGAATGTGTACCAGAGTTATCGCCCGATGGTGGCGCAGGCTCCGGTGCAAATCCGTGGTAAGAAAAGCGGTGTCGCAATATCGATGCTTGATTTCAAGGTTCCCGAATGGTGGCTTGCCCAGCAAGGGCTCGACGAAGATGACGGCCTGCGCTACATGAATCGCGGAATGTTGTTCGAAATTACGAATGGCGAAGGCACGATGCTCGGCATTCCCGATGAAATTGACGTGCGTTCCATAAGACTGTGGGGCGAAAATCGGACGTTCAAGGCACTGATGTTTGTTGCCCTAGCGGTAATTGTCCTGGCTTATGCGGGGTTTATTTCTCTTACGGTGCGTAATTCCAAGGGCCAGGTGGAATCTCGCGAGAAAAAGTATAACGAGTTGAAATCGCGTATGGGCCAGGCGGCGAAACTCTTGAAGGAATCGGACCGTTCGATTGCCGAAATTGCGATTGCTGTCGGGGAGAAATCTTCGGGAGCGTTCGAAAAAGATTTTGTTCGGGTATATGGTGTAAAACCTCTGGAATATAGGACCAAAAAATGACTAGGTATTGGAATTTAGACAGAGTCATGCGGTTTCTCAGACTCTTGGTGATAACCGTTGTCGCGATTACGCTGGTGTATTATCTGCGAAGAGTTCTGTTCCCGTTCTTTGCGGCATTCCTGATGGCCTATATTATGGATCCTTTGGTGAACCGGCTGCAGAGAAAGGTGAAACACCGAATTATTGCGGTGATTATCGTGTTGCTTGTGGTGGCCCTGGTTGTAGGGGGCGCGCTTCGTTTGTTTATACCGATGGTCGTGAACGAGGTCAGGAATCTGGGAGTTCTTATCACCAAGGTTTTCAACGATTCGGAATGGGCTTCCCGTATAGAAGCCCTGATGCCGGGTGGCTTGTACGAAACGATTCATTCCCTGATTTCGTGGGACCAATTGGCGGCGTCTATGCAGCGTCTGGACTTTTGGCGTGAAGCCCATAATATTGCGTCCAAGGTGTTGCCTGGTGCCTGGGGGGTGCTCTCCTATACGGGAACCATTATCGTGTGGTTTTCTGGCGCTGCGGTGATATTTATGTATCTGGTGTTCATCATGCTCGATATGCCCAAATTGCGCCGTGGCGTGTTTAGCCTGATTCCTGATAAATATGCGGATGTCGCCATTTCTTTTGCCAGGGAAACGGACCGCTTTATGGGCAACTATTTTCGTGCCCAGTCGTTTGTTGCGCTTTCGGTTGGTATTTTGTATGCAATCGGCTTTGGCGCCATCGGACTACCTATGGGGGTTGCCTTTGGCCTATTCTCGGGAGCTTTGAATATGATTCCCTACTTGCAACTTACCACGATTCCGTTGGCGTTGCTACTGTCGGTGGTCTACGCTCTGGAAAAGGGAATGCCGTTTTGGGAAGTGGCCGTCATTGTCCTCTCGATTTACCTGGTGGTGCAGCTGATTCAGGATATGTTCCTGGTGCCTAAAATCGTGGGTTCGTCCATGAACCTGCCTCCCGTGGGGATTCTCCTTTCGCTTTCTATTTGGGGCAAGCTCCTAGGATTCCTGGGTTTGATCGTCGCGATACCCTTTACTTGCCTGTGTCTCGTTTATCTTGAGAAAATGCAGAGTAAGGCGGCTGCCGAAGAGGAGTCGGATGCCGAACCACCGCCTGAGGCCTGATTTTATAAGGTTTTTCAAATTTTTTTCAAAAAAAATGTGCCATAGCGCAAAAAAAAAAGTATAATATCACTATAAAATTCTTAACCTACTCAAGGAGTTATAAATGAACAAGCAAGATCTCATCGACGCCATCCTCGCCAACAAGGAAGCTGGTATTGAATCCAAGGCTGCTGCCGCTCGCGCAGTTGACGCCGTTCTCGACGGTATCACCGCTGGCATCAAGAAGGACGGTCTCGTTCAGTTGATCGGCTTCGGTACCTTCTCTGTGAAGAAGCGTGAAGCTCGCACCGGCATCAATCCGCTGACCAAGGAAAAGATCAAGATCAAGGCTACTCAGGTTGTGTCCTTCAAGGTCGGTGCTGGCCTCAAGGAAACCGCCAAGAAGACCAAGATTGCTAAGAAGTAATTTTACTCTAAAGCGATTTTTGCTGCACCTGGGAATACTCCCGGGTGTTTTTTGTTTTATCGCTCACCTTTTACTATATGGCGCTCTTGTAGAGCGCATATAGTTCGGCTCGGCTATGACAAAGCATAAATGCTTTGACGTCTACGACGTCCGCGGCTGCAGCTAGAAAATGCAAAAAATGTTTTTGCGCTTTCTAGCTTTGCTCACTTTTGTCGCAGCGCTCGCCTTTTACTATATTACCTTGTAAAGTGTTGAATATCAATTAATTAGTGAGGGATGATATGATCCGTAAATTCTTGGGAATGCTTTGCCTTTCCGCCTTTGTAATGTCGGTGATTGGTTGCGGAAGCTCTAGCAGCGGTACCGATGACGACGAATGCACCAATGATCCTGAATCTGCGAACTGCAAGGTTGAAAATGTGGATGAAGGGATTGAAGAATTGGAACCGTAACCCGTATTTTTTACATATTTTGGTTTAAGACGTTGAAAGATTTACATTTTTTGTCTATATTTGCGCAAGTTTAAACCTTG
>NZ_CAMVDO010000070.1 GCF_947166265.1 uncultured Fibrobacter sp.
CAGTCGTTCAAGTTTGAATATATGGGCGACGAATCTGCATATAGTTCTTCCAGCGAGGATGCGTCGAGCTCAGGGACCGCTGAACTGATGTCAAGTTCTTCTAGCGAGGACGCGTTGAGCAGCTCCGCGGAAACTGCGTCGCTAGTCGTAGCGCCCGTGAATCTTGGAGCGCGGATTGTCGGGGTTTCTCGCGCGGATGGGTTGCGATTCTCGCAGGCTGCGGATTACGCCCTGATGAACCTGCACGGCATGGTCGTTGCCCGCGGGCACGCTGCGCAAGTTGCCGTGAAGAATCTTGCCCCTGGCGCATACGTGGTAAGGCTCGGCGGCCGCATCCAGAAAATCGAGCTGAGGTAAAGCATGTTCGACCATGAAAATTTCGCCATCGTCAAGCAGATTGCGGTACTCAGCCTGCTCGCCATCGCGCTCGGACTTGTTTACGGGTAAGCCTATTCGCATTGGGAATTGAAAAATCCCCATTTTTCGTCCAAAATCGCCAATTTTAAAATTTTTCAAAAAATATAGTACGCTTTGTAGTAAAAAGAGTTATATTTATAGAAAATTGTAGTACAATTTATAGTACAACAAAATATTAACTAAAAACAAAGGAGTGACGGATGTTTGGATTGGGAAAAATCATCAGGAAAACGGCGCTGGTTCTGGGTGCCGTGGCGGTTGCGGCGCTTGCGCGCCCGTATATCGTGGGTGTCGATGTCTCGTGGGTGCTCGAAGACGAGTCGTTGGGGGCGAAATACTACGATAACGGCAAGCAGCAGGATCTCTTTGATATCCTGCAGAATCACGGAATCAACTTTATCCGCGTGCGCACCTTCGTGAATTCGTGCATCGGCTACGCGAAGAACAGCTACTCCGGCGCGAATTCCAACGTGTGCTGGTGCGACCTGGAGCATACCATCGCGCTCGCCAAGCGCATCAAGGCGCACAACATGGGATTCTTCCTGGATTTCCACATGAGCGACACGTGGGCATCCATCGGCCACCAGAATGTTCCGGCCTCGTGGGCGGGCAAGAGCAATGCCGAGATGGGCAAGCTCGCCTATAACCACGTGAAGACGACCATGGATGCGCTCATGAAGGCGGGACTGCGCCCCGACATGGTGCAGGTGGGTAACGAAATCAACTCGAAGGTGGCGGGCGTTTCGCTGAGCAAGACGGCGGACTTCGCGAATATCATCAATTCGGGTGTGCGTGCGGTGCGCGAGACGGATCCTTCCATCAAGATTGTGATGCAGCATGGTCAGCCGCGCCCCGAGAAGGGCTTCGCGGATTGGTACAACAAGATTCACGCGAACATCGACTACGATGCCATTTGCGGTTCCACCTATGGTACCACGAACAACGGGCAGGATTGGCGCGACATGTTCGGCCTGGTGATCAAGAACAAGAAGCCCGTGTTGAGCTGCGAATATACGGGCGAACGCACGGCCCTTGTGAACTCGGTGTTCTATGAATTTGGCGACCTGGGCTGGGGAACCTTCGTGTGGGAACCGACCCGCTACAGCAAAAAGCCCATGTTCGACCGCGACGGCCAGAAATATACGGCGAACGCACGACTCAAGGAACTGCGCGATATCGCGAAAAAATACAACGCGACGCTCCCAAGCTGGGTGCAGAACGGCAAGACCGTTAAGAAGTACAACGTGAAGACGACGGTTGCTTACGGCGGCTCGATTGCGCAGAGCATCGAGGGCAGTGAAATTGCCGAAGGGAGCAAGGTGACCTTTACCGCCGTTCCGCAGGAGGGCTGGGAATTCGTGGCGTGGACTGGCGACAACACGGGTAACGGCAAGGAATACACGGTGGCAAGTCTCGGCAAGGATGTGAACTTGGGCGCGACCTTCAAGTTCGTGGGCAAGGATTCGCTCAAGTACGAAGCGGAAAACGGCGTGTTCAACAAGACGGTTCTCGAGTCGACGCACGAGGGCTTTTCGGGCAAGGGCTACGCGAATCTCGATAACGAGGTGGGTTCTTCGCTGACGCTTTCCGTAGTTGCTGCCGGCGAGGGCGATAAGGACGTGAAGATTGTCTTTGCGAACGGCTCTACGGCAAATCGCCCGGTAAGTGTTGCGGTGAATGGCAAGGTGCAGGTGGAATCGGTGGACTTTGAATCGACGGGTGCCTGGGAATCGTGGGATTCGAGTACGGTGACGCTCAGGTTGCCTGCGGGTGCAAGCGCCATCACCATCGCCTCGCTCACGAAGGATGGCGGCCCGAATATCGACCGTATCGAGTTCGTGAATAAGAATGCGGTGGTCCCCGTCAATCCCGGCGACTCGGTGGTGGGCGACAGCGGCACGACGGTACTCCAGAGGATCCCCGTGCGTAGCAATACGCTCCGTAACGGTGGCCGGAACTTCCTGGTGAACGGGCGTTCTGCGGGTGCATTGAAGAACCGTGCATCGAAAATCAAGATATATTCAAAGTAACGGGATGAGGTGTTTATGAAAATGAAGCGCGTGTTGTGTGCGGCCGTGATTGCCTTGGCTGCTGCGGAAACTTTCGGGGCGACCTACTACGTGGCCCCCGATGGCAAGAATACGAACAAGGGAACGAAAGATAGCCCCTTTGCGACCCTCAACAAGGCGAATTCCGTGGTGAACGCGGGCGATACCGTGTGGATTCGCGGCGGAACCTACCTGCATACGGACACGAACTATGTGAAAAACGACAACATGTTCGCGGGCATTCACCTGACCAAGAGCGGTTCAAGCGACAACAAGCGCATTCATTACCTCGCGTACCCGGGCGAAAAGCCGGTCATTGACTTCAGCAAGATGCCGATTGCCAACGGTTCGAACAACGTAAGGTACACTTCGGGTATCCTCATTCAGGCGCAGTACTTGCACTTGAAGGGGCTCGAAGTCAAGAACGTGCCCATGAAGGGCGAATCGAATGTGGGCGTGTACGTGTCCCGCAGTAAGCATATCTTCTTGGAACTGATCGATAGCCACCACAACGGCGGCTCGGGATTCTTTGTGAACGAGAAGGGCTCGGGAAGCGGCGGCGGACATTTGTTCTTGAACTGCGACAGTCACGACAACTACGACCCCAACGGACGCCAGGGAGACGGCCAGAATGCCGACGGCTTTGGCGTGCACTACCAGCAGGGTGGCGATACGACGAAGTTCATCGGTTGTCGTGCCTGGTGGAACAGCGACGACGGCTGGGATTTTATTAGCCAGGAGTTCCCGGTAATCATTGAGAACAGTTGGGCGATGGGCCACGGTTACAGCAACTACGGGACCGGCAAGCCGAAGGACGGCAACGGCAACGGTTTCAAGGCGGGGAGCAGTAAGACAGGGGTGCGCCACACCATCCGCAACTGCGTCGCATGGAAAAACAAGGCGTCTGGTTTCTATGCAAATCACAGCAGCGGTGGTAACGACTGGTTCAACAATACGGCCTATATGAACGGCACCGCGTTCAACATGTGGGCGAGTACCTGGGATGCAAATGATAACCGCACTGACGGCGTCGTACTCAAGGGGAGCAAGGCTCACGTGATGAAGAATAACATTGCCTTCCCGAACAAGACGGCCTATATCGGCGGTGAATATGCGGCGGGCGAATACAATACTTGGAACCTGAACATCACCCCGAAGGAATCGGATTTCGTGAGTGTGTCGGACCCGAGCATGACCGTGACGGGCAAGGAACTCGGACCTCTCGGTGGTGCGTTCGGCCCGCGCCAGGCCGACGGTAGCCTTCCGGATATTGACTTCCTGAAGCTCGCGAAGAACAGCCAGATGATTGACAAGGGCGTGAATGTGGGGCTCAAGTACGAGGGCAAGGCTCCGGATTTGGGTGCGTACGAATACGGCTATGTGTCGCCTGTTATAGTGCCGGTTGATACCACGCCGAAGGATACCGCTGTAACGCCGATTGTCGTTCCGGTCGATACGTCGGTTGCGCCGGTCGATTCGACTGCGGATTCTACGGAAGTTTCTGTGGGTGATTCGACGACGTTTGTGCGCACGCTTCCGCAACGCAGGCAGAATATGCAGCAGCCGGGACGCCTGTTCTACGTGAACGGTCGCTCGGTGAATGCGCTGCGTGCAGGTGACCGCAAGGCATCGAGAATCAGGACTTATTCAAAATAACGGGGGTGGTTTATGAAAAAGATGAGTTTATTCAAGATGGTGCTTGCCGGGGGATTGCTTGTCGCATCCCTTGCCGGTACGGCTACGGCGCAGACTATCGTAAATGACCGTTTCTGGAAAGATACGGACGGTAACTTTATCTATTCGCAGGGCGGTGGCGTGCTCCAGGTGGGCGATACGTTCTACTGGTACGGAGTCAAGTACAACGGCGCCGTTACATACGCGGCGAACCCCACCAAGAAAAACGACGATACCGGATTTGCGGGCGTCACCTGCTATTCCTCGAAGGATCTGGTCAACTGGAAATTCGAGGGAATCGTGCTGAAACCGAGCGAAGCGGGCGGTGGATGGTTCGGGCGCATTGGCGTCGTGTACAACGCGAAGAGCAAGAAGTATGTGCTCGCGGGCCAGGGCGCAAGCCCGAGCTGGGAATTCGGCGAGTATTTTGCTACCAGCGATTCCCCTACGGGGCCGTTCAAGTTCGCGCGCGTGCAGCCCGAAAGCGAGATGACGTTCTTCGTGAACAACAATACCGGCGACCAGACGCTTTTCCAGGATGATGACGGCAAGGCGTACGTGATTGCGTCTAACGTGAAGGGCCGTACTAACTTGTACGTAGCACCGCTCCGGGAATCGGATTTTTTGGCGATTGACGGTTCCAGGACGGTGAATATCCACAAGAGTCGCGTGGGTGGCCGCGAAGGGAACGCCATGTTCAAGCAGAACGGCGTTTACTACTTCTGCTCTTCTGATTTGCACGGCTGGAACACTTCGCAGACATATTGCATGTCGGCGACAAACATCCTGGGCCCCTACAGCGAAGAGTTCGTACTTGAAGGAACGCAGCACGACTTTAGTCACGTGACGCAGACCGGGTTCTTTGTCATGGTGAAGGGCACGAAGGGTTCGTTCGTGGTGAATGCGGGTGACCGCTGGAGCGATTTCGCGGGGAATGGCCTCGGTTACAACCAGTGGCTGCCTATTTCTTTCGAGACGGGCAAACCCGTGTTCCATTCCCTGAGCGAGTGGAACATCAACGTGAAGGAAGGCACGTGGAGCGTGGGCGCGGGCAACAACTATTGCCTGAATCCGACATTCGAGGCGGATCGCGTGGGCCAGACGACCTTGACGGGCTGGCAACTGGATAAGGCCGATGCCAACAACATCAATTCCACATCCAAGAAACGCACGGGCCGCTGGGGGCTCTACCTGACGGACAGCAAGACGCTCACGCAGACATTGACGGTGCCGAACGGGAAGTACACCCTGAGCGCCTATGTGCAGAGCAGCGGTGGGCAGAGTTCCGCGAAGATGTTCGCGAAGGATTTCGGCAGCAGCGAGCAGAACGTGTCTATTGCCGCGGCTGCAGGCAACTGGACGAAGAAGGCGGTGGAAAACATCACCGTGACGAACGGGAAGATAACCATCGGGTTTAGCACGGCGGGCTCTTCTAGCCAGTGGATTGCCGTCGACGATATCGAACTCATCAAGTCGGGCAAGAGCTACAAGGTGGCGCTCGATGCCGGAATTGGCGGGACGATAGCCCAGAATATCGCCGGTACGGAAATTCCCGAGGGCTCGAACGTCACGTTTACTGCGACACCTCTGGAAGGCTGGGAATTTGTGGGCTGGAGCGGAGATGCAAGCGGGCTCGACAAGGAATACGTTGTGGCAAGTCTCGCGAAGGACGTGAATCTTGGTGCCGCGTTCAAGTTCGTGGGCAAGGATTCGCTTAGGTACGAGGCGGAAAATACCGTATTCAATCAGACGCTTTTCGAGGATAAGCACGAAGGCTTTTCGGGCAAGGGCTATGCGAACCTGGACAATGCGGTGGGTTCCTCGATTACGTTTGCGCTTTGCCTGCCCGAGGGCGATGAACGCAAGGTTAAGCTGACTTATGCAAATGGCGGGAGTGCCAACCGCCCCGTAAGCATTTCGGTAAACGGCAAGGTCCTGGTAGAAAAGCTGGACCTGGAGCCGACTGGCGAGTGGACCGCATGGAAAGATGCGGAATTGACGCTCAAGATTCCTGCCGGCGTAAACACCCTGGAAATTGCGTCGCTCACGGAAGAC
>NZ_CAMVDO010000071.1 GCF_947166265.1 uncultured Fibrobacter sp.
CGAGTATAGCGAGGCCGCAGACCCCGAAGCTGTACAACTAGTACAGCGAGAGGGTCGAGAACGACGCTAGACGAAGCTTAGACAACTTTCGTCATACCAGACATGCGTTCGCGCAGCCAAGCACCGACTTCTTCAACCGGATGCTGACGAATGTTCTTGTTCACCTTGATGAGTTCTTCGTTATCCACAGCGGTGGTCTTGCCTTCGCCGTAGATAGCGCCGATGTCGTCCTTCTTCACTTCGTTCTTCATGAAGTCGGCAAGCAGAGGCACGCACTTGTTGGCGAACAGGTAGCAACCGTATTCGGCGGTGTCGCTGATCACGCGGTTCATTTCGTACAACTTCTTACGAGCGATGAGGTTGGCGATAAGCGGAGTCTCGTGGAGAGATTCGTAGTAGGCGCTCATCGGCTTGATGCCCACGGAGCACATGGTTTCGAATGCGAGTTCCACACCGGCCTTGATCATGGCGGTCATGAGAACGCCGCGGTCGAAGTATTCCTGTTCGGTGATCACCTTGTCGGTAGCTTCGACCTTTTCGAATTCGAGTTCGCCCGTTTCGCCACGCCACTTGAGCAAATCCTTGTCGCCGGCTTCCCAGTCCACCATCATGGTGCTGGAGAACTTGCCAGAGATAATGTTGTCCTGGTGTTCGCAGTAGAGCGGCTTCATGATCTTCTTCATCTTTTCGGCGAGTTCCGTTGCGCGGATCTTGGCCGGGTTGGAGAGACGGTCCATCATGTTGGTGATGCCGCCATGCTTCAGGGCTTCGGAAATGGTTTCCCAGCCGTACTGGAGCAGCTTGACCGCGTAAGCCGGTTCAACGCCGAATTCCTTCACCATCTTGTCGTAGCAAAGGATGGTACCGGTCTGGAGCATACCGCAAAGGATGGTCTGTTCGCCCATGAGGTCAGACTTCACTTCGGCAACGAAAGAGCTTTCGAGAACGCCCGGACGGTCGGCATGGAGGCCAGCGGCGTAAGCCTTGGCATAGTCCCAACCCTTACCTTCGGGGTCGTTTTCCGGGTGCACGGCGATGAGGCAGGGCATACCGAAACCGCGAACGTATTCGCTACGGACTTCGGAACCCGGGCCCTTCGGGGCGACCATGATCACGGTGATGTCCTTGCGGATTTCCTGGCCTTCTTCAACGATGTTGAAGCCGTGGCTGTAAGAGAGGGCGGCGCCCTTCTTCATGAGCTTCATGATGGCCGGGATCACGTTGTGGTGCTGCTTGTCCGGTGTGAGGTTGCAAACGAGGTCTGCATCCGGAATCATTTCTTCGTAGGTACCGACCTTGAAGCCGTTTTCAGTAGCGTTCTTCCAGGACTGGCGCTTCTGTTCGATGGCTTCCTTGCGGAGCGTGTAGGAAACATCCAAGCCGCTATCGCGAAGGTCGAGACCCTGATGGAGACCCTGAGCACCGCAACCGACGAACACGATCTTCTTACCCTTGAGGGCTTCAACACCACGGCTGAATTCAGAATGTTCCATGAAACGGCAGTGGCCAATTTCTTCGAGTTGGCGACGCATAGGGATAGAATTGAAATAATTCATTTTTTGAACCTCTGTTAATTAGAATGTTTCCGGGGGGAAAGATAGCATTTTAGACGAGAGACGATAACTACGTAGGGCGAATATCGCGACAAAAACTTGTTTTTGGCATGATTGAGCCCAGTAGTTAGCACGAAGTGCAAAGACGAGAGACGAGAGAAGTGGTCAGTAAACAGTGGTTAGTGGTTAGTAAAATGTCATTCTGGAGCCCTGTCAAGGGCGATAGAATCCACCCTACGTCATTGCGCAGAGCGCATGACCGCATCAGCTCGGCAATAGAACCCGCTAGCGGTTCTGCTGCACTCGCCTCGCACGTCATTGCGAGCGAAACGCAGTGTAGCGCGGCAATCCATAACACATAAAAGGGGGATGCCTCCCCCTCGCTTCCATCGCCAGTCACAGTGACTAAGGTCCCTGAGCCTGTCGAAGGGCCGCTACCCCCTCGCCTAGGGGGACACCCCTAAAACCCTAATCCTTGACGCAACGAACCGAGAAGCCGTAGCCTTTAATGTTGTAGTACAGCTCCGCGAGTTCCTCGCGGTGAACGGTGTTGCTCAAAAGCATGCTGAACGCATCGAAGTTACCGTCCTCAGTAGAACTCCAGAAGAGCGTTTTGTCACCATCGACGTAATACCCGTCGCCTTTCCTGTAGCCGACAGGCAATGCGGAAAAACCGAAATCATCCGTTCCGTTGCTGTTTTTTATTCCAACCTGTCTCTGACTTGAGAAGCTTGCCCGCAGTCGATTTACCTTCCACCGCGGTGAACAGGGCTTTCCATTCCGTTTTGGATGGCAAATGCCAACCGCTGGGGCAAACACCTTGAACCGTATCTTTCAAGCTGCATTCCGTGCCGTAGCCGCAGTCCAACGGGTTCGTGGCTTCGGTCGCGAGATTCACCGAGTCTATAGCAGCCGCCCAGGTATAAAGACGACCAGCCACATCGCAGGTAGTGCTATCCCCATTATCACTCTTTCCAAAGCACCAACTCTTTTCCTTCACGTTTAAATCCGCGGCATCATAGTAATTAAGATTCTCCGCCATCCACACCTGGGTGCCGATTATCACAGTCTTGTAAACCTTACCATCTCGTTCATCGGTCATGGAACCATAGTCAATATCAGGATTAAATCGACATTCCTTCGGCACATTCCAATTCCAGCCCGTTTCGCCCTCCAGAAGCGCCGAACAATTTACCTCGCCTGCAGAACTGCTGCTGGAAGAAACATCACCCTGGACGCTCGAAGAGCTGATTGGATCCACGGAACTGCTACTAGACAAATCCTTCCCGCCGGAGCTCAACTCGGCACTGGACGACGATTTTACAGAAGAAGACGATTTCTGCTTTTCCGAACTCAACGACGCCTCATTCTCGCTACTGCTAGATTTTCCAAACTTTTCGCTAGAACTAGATCGCTTCGCATCACTCTGAGCGCCGCTTGACGAAGATTTCGCCTTTTCACTACTAGAAGACATCACTTCGGCAAGCTCAGAGACCTTGCCTCTGCTCGAAGAAGACAATTCAACGCCCGGCTCATCATTCGGCCCCGCCGATGTCGACGACGAATCATCACACGCCGCCAAAAACGCAACCATGCTCAACGCCACAAAAATCTTTTTCATAAGATCCACTTCAACCCAACAGCTTAATTTATCCAAAGGATAATATAGCTTATTTTACCCCCAAAAAAACTTCAAAATTCAGGACAACAATCTGGGGAGTCGCTGTCAGTCCTTTACGCAACGGACGGAATGTCCATAGACCTTATTGGCATTATTCTGAGCAGCCCTGTCCCAATCGTAGTCCAGAAAAACTGCGTAGGCAAACTTTTCGCTATCGCCACCAGAGGCTGTCCAGAAGTCAGCGAGACTGCCTAAGCGGTTGAAAGCGCCAGTGTTATAGATTATGCGGCCAGCAGGCTGTGCGGCAAAACCAACCGAATCAGAACCGTTTCCATCCTTATACCAACCACTCTGAGACTTCAGCATCTTACCAGCCATTGATTTTCCGCCCACTGTCGTGAACAGGGTAGTCCATTCAGTATTTGATGGCAAATGCCAGCCACCAGGGCAAGACCCCTGCACCTTTTCTGGCATTTTGCAAGTCTTGCCATAACCGCAATCCACCCCGTCACCATCGTCGTAAAGTTTCACCGAGTCAATCGCCGCAGCCCAGGTGTAGAGCCTACCATACTTGGCACAATTGCTAGAGACGTTGCCGTAGCAAAAACTACCATTGGCTATGGCGTAGTTCAAGTTTTCCGCCATCCAGGTCTGTTCGCCAATTTTCACCGTTCTGTAAACTCGCCCGTCACGACTGTCTATCATAGAGCCATAGTCAATGTCAGGATTAAAAAAACTTTCCTTCAGCTTGTCGATAGAAGACGAATAATCATCTTCACCAGCATCGTCACTAGAAACCGTCGGCGTAGAACACGCAGCAAAGAGCGTCATAATCACAGAAACGAACAAATAAGTAGACAACCTTCGACTACGCAATTTCGTTATTCCACTTATGACACAATCAAGCATTTTCATAATTTTCTCCTTAACGCAATGGTTTGACCCATCTTATGTAAATATAATCATTCCCGAATCCATCTGTCCAAAAAGGCCATCTGCTCGGCGGTGTGAAACCAGTGTTCGCCGCCGTCCATCACGGTCAGGGATGCGCCGATTTTCTGGGCAAATTCGCGCATCGTTTCTAGCGAGGTCAGGTTGTCATTCGAGCCGTACAGAATCTTCGTGGGGATGCGCCACTCGATGGGGTTTTCGCGCACATAGCACAGGTATTCCCACGAGAGCGTCTCGCCGAAATTCGTCGGCATGCTTTTCTTTTCGCGAAGTTCCTCTTCGGAGACACCCGCCCACGTCATCATGTCACAAATCAGCTTTTCCAGGTTAACCATCGGCGAAATAAAATAAGCCCGCTTGATGGGCTTATCGCCCAACGCATTCATCGAGAAGAACGCCCCGATGCTATTCGCAATAAGGGTTACTTCGCCGTAGCCCGCCGCGACGGAATCAAAATAAACCGGAAATTCCTTCTTGGCATCCCACGGGGTTTCAGCCTTGTAATCAACCCCAAGAACATCGGCGTCAGGAAACAGATTCTTGTAATGCAGCGCCTCGTCAGCGTTTCCGCCCTTTCCATGCACGTAAATAACAAGATTTTTCATTTCCTACCCTTCAAATTTCCAGCCGCAGTCGTTGTGGTAAATCATCTGGCGGGTCATGCCGCCGTCGATGCAGATGTTTTCGCCGGTGATGAATCCGGCCTTGTCACTTGCAAGGTAAAGCACCATGTTCGCGATGTCCAAGGGGTTCCCGACGCGACCTGCGGGCTGCTGCGTGGCATCGGGGCCTTCATAGGTCTTGAAATCCGTATCGATCCAGCCCGGCGAAATCGAGTTCACACGCACACGGCCCGCAAAACTCACGGCAAGTGCATGAGTGAGGGCTGCAATCCCGCCCTTCGCTGCAGTATAGCTTTCCGTTTGCGGTTGGCTCATGCGGTCGCGACTCGAAGAAATGTTTATAATACTTGCACCCGACCCAAAATGCGGCGCGAAAAGTTTCGCGAGGTAAAAAGGAGCAGTCACGCCCACGGCCAGCGCGTAGCTGAATTCTTCGTAACTGCACTCGTCAATGCCCTTCATCAGCGGAAGCGCGTTGTTCACGAGCACATCCACGTGCCCGTACTTTTCGATAACGAACTGCGCAAATTTTTCGAGGACTTCCTTCTTGGAGAGGTCCCCCACAAAGCAGGGATTCTCGCGGATGTCGATGTAGGCGACCTTAGCGCCCTCTTTCTCGAATTCACTCACGACGGTAGCGCCAATCCCGTGCGCCCCGCCCGTCACCACGACCACTTTATTTTCAAACGATTTCATGTAGGTAAATATACACTAAAACGCCCCGAAGCGCGCTTCCCTACTTGACGCGCGAACCACATTATCCTATTCTTTCGGCTAATGCTCCAGTATTTCGAAGTCACAAAGAGATCTCCGTGGTTGCCGCAGGTCAAAGCGCTGTATGAATCGGCGTTCCCGGCAAACGAACGCATTCCGATAAAGCATTTGCTCGACGATAAAATCAAGCGGGAATTCTGGGCGTTTTTCGATGACGATTTTCGCGGGAATCTCAGCGCGACCGAGACTGCCGCGACCCCAACGTTCTGCGGGTTTTCAAATTCCATCACGCACGGGAGCATTACGAACATCGTCTATTTCGCAGTCGTTCCAGAACTGCGCAGCCGCGGGTACGGTTCGAAAATTCTGCAGGCCATCCGCAGGCAACACCCCGACACGCGCATTGTCGTCGACATCGAAGTCGAAGAAGATTCCAAGGACGCCGAAGAACTCGAACGCAGGAACCGCCGCCGCGAATTTTACACCCGCAACGGCTTTGACTCCTCCCCCGTCGATTACATCTGGCAAGGCGAGCACTACCGCCTACTCAGCGCAGGCGGCGTCGTCACCGAAAAAGAATTCCGCGATTTCTGGAAAGAAATTCTGAAGAACGTCCCCGGAGCAAAGTACCCGTAAAATTTTACAGCGGCACTTCGCACAATCTTTTCTCAATTTCCTCAATAGAGGGCATTGTGCCTTCAACCTT
>NZ_CAMVDO010000072.1 GCF_947166265.1 uncultured Fibrobacter sp.
GCGATGGACAAGCTCGTGGCCGAGATGGCCGGATAGTCCACGATCAGAATCTAAACAATTAAAATGATTAAATCCCCGATGCAAACCGTCGGGGATTTGATTTCGTTGCTATTAGAACTGGAAGTAGATGAACGGGCAGCTGTCTGCGCTCATGAACTGGTAGATGACGAAGATGATGAACGCGGTCGAAATCACCATCAGCGGAATCGGCTGCGATGCGAATGTGATGCGGTAGCGGCTCTTGAATTTTTTCGGGACCCAGTGGATGAGCATGCCCGCGATGAACACGAGGATAATGTTGATGTGTTCCCAGGCGATAGTGCTGAGCGTGTCCCATTTCCAGGCGGTACCCATCTGCTGCACCATGTTCTTTGCAGTGTTCCAGGCGACTTCGTTGGCTTCGGCGGGGTCAAGGTTCGAACCGGCGCGGAAGAAAAGTCGCGTAAACGTGATGAACACGAAAGTAAGGGTGACGTTCCAGGCGACGTAAAGTCCGTGGATGTACTTGTCGCTGAACAGACGGAAAATCATGACGGCATAGATGCCTGCAAAGAGAACGCCGAAATAGACGGCAGTAATCGCGAAGATGGCGGTATGCGTCTGCTTGAAGATGACGGCGCTCGAGGCGAACAGCAGGAAAGCTGCCGAGGCGCGGAATGTCCTGCTGCGCTTAACCCAGAACTTGTTGAATACCTGGCCGAAACCGTTGAGGCCGCCCCAGATGATAAAGTTCCAGCTCGCTCCGTGCCACCAGCCGCCCACGATCTGCGTGGACATGGCGTTCATGTTGGTGGTAATGAACTTGCGGGAGTCCGGCTTGAAATAGGCGTAAAGGGCGATATAGAGGAAGAAGAGGCCGAGGGCGACGCCGACCCAGACGCTACCGGAAAGGAGAATGGCGACAAGGCTCAAGAATCCCATCCAGAAGTAGGTGCCGAGGGTCGCGTTACGGTTACCGCCCAGCGGAATGTACAGGTAGTCGCGCCACCAGCTCGAAAGGGAAATGTGCCAACGACGCCAGAATTCGGTGGGGGAGAGCGCCTTGTAGGGGCTGTTGAAGTTCTGCGGCAGACGGAAACCCATCAGAAGGGCGACGCCGATGGCGATGTCGGTGTAGCCGGAGAAGTCGGCGTAAACCTGCAGCGAGTAGGCGAACAGGGCGATAAGGTTTTCAAGTCCCGTGAACAGGAGCGGCGTGTCGAAAACGCGGTCCACGAAATTGGTGGCGAGGTAGTCGCTCAAGATAATCTTCTTGGCAAGTCCGTTCAGAATCCAGAAGACGGCGATGCCGAAAGTGCGGCGGGGCAGAAAATACTTGCGGTATAGCTGCGGAACGAACTTGTCGGCGCGAACGATCGGGCCTGCGACCAACTGCGGGAAGAACGTGAGGTAGAATCCGAAATCGAGAATGTTCTTGACGGCCGAAATCTTGCCGCGGTAAATGTCGATACAGTAGCTGATTGCCTGGAAGGTGAAGAACGAAATGCCTACGGGCAGGATGATGGTGTCTACGAGGGAATTCGTGCCAAACAGCTTGTTGCTGGCGGCGGCGAAGAAATTGTAGACGTGGAGCTCGATACCGGTAAAGTCGTAGAGAGCGTCCAAGAAGAAATAGGAGTATTTATAGTAGCAAAGGACTAGCAAATCGATGATGACGATGATGATCATCCAGAGCTTCTTTTTCCAATGCTCTTCGGCGCGTTCAATCCACTTGCCTATAAAGAAGTTCGCGATGACACAAAATACCAGGATGCACACATAGCTGCCGCTCGTCTTGTAGTAGAAAAACATGCTGGTCGCAAAGAGAAAGGCGTTGCGGAGCAGGATGCGGTTTTTGACGAGGGTGAGGAACGCAAAGACAACCGCGAAGAATCCCCAGAAGTAGAACTGCGTAAATAGCAGCGGACTGTTCGGGTCAAACGAGAAAGTTCGAGTGAGATATGGTATTAAGTAATCAAGCATATTTTTAGATCCTTCGACGACGCCCTTCGGCAGGCTCAGGGACCTTAGTAAGGTTAGCGAGCTTGTCGAACCACGCTCAGGATGACTCTATCCTTATTTGTTGCCTCGTTCGTCTTTCGTCTGTAGGGCCGTAGGCCCGTTCTCTCGTTTAATTTCTGCGGGTAAATTCGCGATGTGTTCCTGATAGCTGTTGATGATGGCCTTGTAGAACAGGTCGCCAAGCAGATTGTAGCCCGAAAGCTTGAAGTGAACCTTGTCTGCCTTGGCGAGGTCCGCGCGCTCCCACTTGGCCATGGAACCGAGGCCGCCCATAATGCTGAACTTGTCCCAGACGCCAGCCTGGTGCTTTTCGGCGAGTGCGAAGAATGCCTTGCGGGCGATGTCTCCATTCGGGTGCTGCACGTAGCGCTTCTTCTTGACCTTGCGGAACATGTCGTTGTTGGTCTCGAAGATAATCGCCACATTCGGGTTCACGTTCTTGATGCGGGCGATGAGTTTGTCGTAATCGTCCTTGAATTGCTTGTCGTTAAAGTGCTGGACGTTTGCATCGTTGATGCCGATGGCAAAAATCACGAGGTCGGGCTTGTAGTAGGCGAGCTGCTTTTCGAATAGCGGACAGACCTCTTCAAAATAGTCATGTACCTTGGCGCCGTTGATACCCACGCCCGTATAGGTGATGCCGGGTGCGTCGGTTTCGGTGAGGATGCCGGTGAGCGTGAATCGCGGACGTGCGTTCTGCTTTACGGAATCGGGAACGGCGACGGTGTCGGCGATGCAGTGTTCCTCGGCGATGTTCGTGGAATCGAGTTCGCCTTCGGCGTAGTTGACGGCAGGTTTCTTCGCCATGTTGGCGCAGCTGCGGGAGCCTTTGTTTGCCTCCTTATTCTTCGCTTCTTCGCGGGCGAGGCAGGCGGTGTCGAGAACGTCACATTCTCCCTGGAACATAGAGTCGCGGGCGACATCAGGTTGCGGTATCGCTACGTTGTTCGGGATCTTCGCGGGCGCTTCGGCGGCTTCCGGAAGCTTGGTTGGCGTCGTGTCGCCATTTGCCTTTTTCAGCGAATCCTCGACGGCGCGGGCGATAGAATCCTGCAACAGAGAATCGGTGATGAATTGTGCAACGGTCGCCTGTTGCAATGAATCCATCCAGCGGAATGCGATTTGTATGGAATCGATCGGACGCGGGGAGGTGAACACGTAGCTCTGGCTTGCGGAGTCCAATGTGCCGTAGATATCGGTTGAATCAACCCGCAGCACGGGAACGACATCATTGTTGTCGCTATAGCCGAACAGGCGGAACTTGGTTTCGCCCCAGAGCGGTGTCGAATTGTACTTGTCCAGAAGGATCGAAATTTCGGCGCGCGGGTCGGAGGTGCTGACGGCAATACCGAGGAGTCCGAGCGGCTTCTTGATTTCGCGCTGCACGTTCTTGTTCATGTCCCAGATGCCCTTGTAGTAGCTGGCATAGCTGGCGGGCGTGTTGGTGCGAGCAGCAGAGTAGGGGAACACAAAACCGCGACCGGCGGATGCTCCCGGATATTCCTTGATAAAGTGTTCGCGGATGCGTCCGGAAATCACGTCTGCTTGCAGGTGCGAACCGCCGACATGCAAGATGCGGACTTGTCCCTTGTTTTCAAATACGAGCGTATCGAGTTTGTTGAAAAACGGCGTGAACGAGGCGTTTCCCTTGGGGTATTGGATCACGTTCAGTGAAGAATCGATAAAGTCGTAGCGGGACAGGTCGATGCTGTAGGCTCCAGGTGCCGCGGGCATGTCCTTGGCGAATGCAACAAAGACTGTCAGTAAGACGATGCGGAGAATTTTTTTCATTTGTTTGTTTCTCCTTCCGACTTCTGATTTCCGGTATCCGAACTATCTTTCGTTACTCGTTTCTCGTTTTTCGTTTCTTCCTTCGCCTGCTTCTTCCACTCGTGGATATCCTTCAGCTTTTCGTCGCTGATGTTGTGCCTGTCGCGGAACTTGAAGTAGTCGTAGTGCATGCGGAGTGCCGCGCAGAAAAGGTCGCCCATGTAGGCCGCACCCCTGCGGGTAAAGTGGATGTGGTCCGTGAAACCGAGTGCAGGTTCCTTGTTGACCCACTTCATCATCGAACCGTTTCCGCCCATCACGCGGTGCATGTCCCAGTAGGCGGCGCCGTTATCAAGGGCCACTTCGCGGAGCGCCTTGATGGTCATGTTGAGCCCTGCGTAGGTCTGCCACTGTCCGTCTTTCTGGCGGGCCATATCGGCGGGACCGATAAAAAGAATGTCCGCGTCGGGGTTCGCCTTCTGGATGGCCTGAATCTGGCGGGTGATAATCTTCTTGGTCCATTCGATGTTGCCGGAATTCGTTCCCGGAACGAGGTTGCCGCCGTATTCCATGATGATGAGGCGTGCGTTCATCGCCTTGTACGATTCCGCGAGAAGTTCCGAATCGATGCGGTGGAAAATGGTACCCGAAGATCCGCGCATGGCGACGTTGTCGACCGCGACACCGTAGGCGCCGTCTGCCGCGATGGCGTAGATTTCGGCGTTGCCGGAAAGGTACATCTTGGCAATCGAGGTCGTGTCCTTAAGCTTCCAGGTGTAGACCTTCAGCTTGTTGAACGTTTCGACGATGGGTTCGCCCGCGTCAACTACCTTGGTGGTACGCTTTTCTTTCGGATTGCCTTCTTCGTCTTCGCCGACGACTTCAACAAACGTCTGGTTCACGTTGAGCTTCGCCTTGAGGTGCGCGCCCTTGTTCATGAGAATCTTGACGGTGCTGTAGCCACCGACGTGTGAAAACTGGTCCTTGCGTTCCTTGCGCTTCTGGATTGTAATTGCCGCTTCACCTTCAAGTTTGGCGAGCTGCGCAAGGGGGCCGTAGCGGCTGTGATCCGCTTCTTCTTCCTTGGGACCAAACAGGATGTATCGTGAAAGTGCTCCTGAATTGGAATGGCTCGTGGTCTGCGAAGGGACCGTCATAATGGCTGGCATCATGCCGGGGCCTGCACCGCCGAATTCATCTTGCAAGTCTTCGCGGATGGTCGCAGAAATGCGGTCTTCTTCGAGCTGCGAGTCTCCGTAGTGCACGATGTGGACCACGTTCGAATCGAGACTCGCCAGTTCCAGGTGCAAAAAGAAACGGTCAAACCAGGTAGGATCGTTGTTCGGCAGATCGAAACGGGTCTTGCCCTTCCTGAAAAAGTCCTCATAGAACTTGAGCGAGTCGCTGAAGGCCGCAAATTCCTTCCGCTTGGTCGCTTCCATCATTTCTCGGATGGCGTCTTCGGGGTCCGCCGCAGAAGAATCCGCAAGCGAGTCCCCTGTAATGGAGTTCTGCTTCTCGAAGATTTCGGTGAGCTTCGGGTAACGGAGCGTGTATTCTCCGACATGGATGCCGCCGTCGGGGTAAATCAGGGCGATTAGCCCCAGTACGGCGAACAAACTGATGATGGATAAGAGAACTTTTAAGGGGGACATCATAGACGGTCAATAATCGCTGCGACGTTGCCTACGAACATTTCGCCGGTGCGCATGTCCTTGTATTCGAATTCACCTTCGGCAGCCTTGGAGCCGTCCACGTAGACGACAATCTTGGCGCCCTGGTAGTTAGCCTGGTCGAGCTGCTTGCCCATTTTCATGGCGGCGAGCGGGTGAGCGACCGAGAACGGCTTGCCCCCTTCTTTGCTAGAGCTTGCACTGCGGAACACCTGGGCGGTTTCAAACACCTTCTTCATGTCGTTTGTGAAACTTGCGATGTAGAAGTCGACGCTCTGCTTCGGGCTCGGGAGCAACTTGTGCTCGGCGAGGAGGTCTGCGAGCACCACGTCGCCCATGCCAAAGCCCACGCCCGGGATGCGTTCGCCACCGAGCTTTTCGGTGAGGCTGTCGTAACGGCCACCGCCAGCGATAGCGCGCATGGATTTGCCCTTGTCAAAGACTTCGAACACGATGCCGGTGTAGTAGGCGAGGCCACGAACGATAGAGAGGTCGAGGTTCACGCATTCACCGTAACCTGCGGCGGTAAGGGTTGCGAACAGGTCTTCGATTTCCTGGAGGGCGGCCGTCGCGTTTTCGCTATGTACCTTGGCCTTGACTTCTTCGATGCTCTTGCAGCTCATGAAGTCGTCGAGCTTTTTCACCTGGTCTTCGCTGAGGCC
>NZ_CAMVDO010000073.1 GCF_947166265.1 uncultured Fibrobacter sp.
TGGATTAAATCATTGTATCACATCAGTTTTAGGAAAGCAAGTACCTAAAAGAAATGGATTGAGGATTTTTTGCTAGCCGAGGTCGGGCGTACGGAATAGCCCGACAGAGCCACACAACTTTCTACGCACTTGTACACTAAATATAAATTACCAGAACACGATTGTCAAGAGGTTTATGCATTTTTTCTCTTTCATCGTTACACAAAGTTGTGTACCAGGCGTTTGGCTTATATTCTCACGCTGAGCACGGCGCCTTTGGTGTCGTCAAAGAATAGCGGGGCGATGGTGACCTTGGGCGGGGTCTGCTTTTCGCCGACCTTTTCCTTATAGAACACGCTGCCGATGTACCAGCCGATGGAGGCTCCCATCAGGGTTCCTGCGACGGCGTCGGAGAACCAGTGGGCTTCGCCTTTTGCGCCGAGCACCATGCTTGTCGCGATGTAGCCCGCATACAGGGCGCAGCCCGCCACGACGAGAGGCTTGTCGCGGTTGTAGCTTGCGATGCTCATGGCCATGGCCGCGTTGGTCATGGAATGCCCCGAGGGCCAGCCGTAAAATACTCCGCGCCTAAAAAATCCCCACTTGAAATCGCGGGAACGCTCGCCGCTGTTGAGTTCCGCGTCAGGGTGCTCGCGAGCCGAAATCGCCTTGAGGATGTTGTTGTAGAGGAACGCCACGGCGGTAGCCTGCACGGCGACGGCGCCGGTGTTGTTCAGCGCGCGGTTGTCGCTGAAAAAATACATGTATCCCGGAACAAGAATCGGGAAGAACGTCCCCATCATCATGCCGGGAGTGAACGCGATGCCGTACGTGAGTTGATCCTGACGTGCCGCAAAACGGGCCACCATCAAGTCGTTATTTTCCATCGAAAACTTGTACGTAAGCGCTCCGCCGAGCATGTGGAATCCGAGCGGCCAGCCGAACGCACTCAGCAGCATGTTATGACCCAGGTGATCGAACGGGGAAAGCTTTGGCGCGGTATCGACGGCGGCGGAGTCCGCGCTTGTCGAATCAATCGCGGGCGTTTCAGCATGTGCGAAACCGGCAAATGCAGTGAACAGCACAAGCGTAAAATGTGTTCTGAATTTCGTCAGCAAACGCGTCATCGTCTTTCCGAAGGAAATATACGTTTATTCCACAGAGAATGTAGCCTTCACGTTCCCTTTGCCGAGGATCTGCTGGAGGCGTTTCTTGTTCACGTTGTCGATGCGGGCCAGGCGCGTGAAGTTCCAGGAATTCTTGTCGTAGTAAATGGTGATGGCATTGCCCTGGTAAAGGATGATGTCGCCTGCGTCGGTGTCGATTTGCTTGTCGTTACGCGGAAAACTGCGCGGCAGGTCGGCCACCTTCTCGAAACTGCCGTAATCGTGCATGTCGAGCGTCATGTCGCCCTGCGCGAGGAATTCGGCGAAAGCCTTGGCCGAGGAATTTTCTTCGAGCGTCGCCGTGAAGGTGGTATCGTTCACATAGATTTTAAGTTTCACGGGAGCCTCCCCCACTTTAGATGTTGAACTTGCGGACGATTTCGGCGTTTGGGATTCAGGTTGCGTCGGTTTGACAGACGACGCCGCGTCAGAAGAGCAAGCTGCGAACAGCAATAAAATGACAATGTATAGGATACGTCCTTTCATAAAAACTCTCTGAAAAATTTAATTCAATAATAAAAAGGAGATCCCCACCTTGGTGGCCATGCGCACTAAGCACTTCCCCAAAGAGGATAACTCTACTATGGCAACAAGTTGCCAAGTATCGTATAAAAGTGCTAAGTGCTGTCCGCCCGCCTACGCGGGGATGACATCAATCAAGTTACTTCAAATTCGCCTTGAAGAATTCGTTCAGCTTTTCGAAGGGGATTTTTTCCAGGTTGTCGTAGAGGTCCACGTGGGAGGCTCCGGGGATGACGAGGAGTTCCTTGTTGCCGACGGTCTTGCTCCAGTTCTTGGTGGCGTCGAGTTTTGCGGGGACGTTCGCCTTCTTGCCGGTCATCTTTTCGAATGCGCCTTCGCCGAAGTAGCGGCTGTGGGCCTTTTCGCCGTGGATGATGAGCACCGGGTTACGGATTTCGTCGGCGTACGCGAGGAGCTTGGTGTTCATGAGCGAGGTGCCTGCGGAAGCGGCCCAGCCCTTGTTGCTGTTGAGGGAGCGCTTGTGGTAGCCGCGCGGGGTCTTGTAGTAGGCGTAGTAATCCTTGACAAAGTAAGGAGCGTCGTCCGGGAGCGGGTCCATGACACCGCCGGCCAGGTCGTACGTGCCGTTCTTGAAATCCTTGGTGCGCTGGGCCATCAATGCCTTGCGGGCCTCGTTGCGGGCGTCGGCGTTGTTTGCCGCATCGAAGTAGCCGTTTGCGGATACGCGGCTCATGTCGTACATGGTCGAGGCAACCGTCGCCTTTACGCGGGTGTCGATGCCGGCGGCGTTAATCGCCATGCCGCCCCAGCCGCAAATGCCGATGATGCCGATGCGTTCCGGGTCAACGTTGTCGCGGGTCGAGAGGAAGTCCACGGACGCCATGAAGTCTTCGGTGTTGATGTCCGGGCTGTTCATGTAGCGCGGCTCGCCGCCCGATTCGCCGGTGAAGCTCGGGTCGAATGCGATGGTCAGGAATCCGCGTTCCGCCATCTGGTGGGCGTAAAGGCCGCTGGACTGTTCCTTGACGGCGCCGAACGGGCCGGATACTGCAATCGCCGGGAACTTGCCGTTCACCTTGAGGCTCGTGTCCTTGGGCACGAACATGTCGGCGGCGAGTTCAATGCCAAAATGATTCTTGAAAGTGACCTTGGAATGTTCGACCTTGTCGCTCTTGGGGAATACCTTGTCCCATTCGGCGGTGAGCGTGAGCTTGTTCATATTTTCGTCCTTTGTCTGTTGCGCGGCTTCTGTTGCCGGTGCGGCGGTTTTGGCCGCATCCTGTGCGGCGTTGTTTTCTTTTTCGGGGGTACATGCCATCAGGGTGCATGCGGAAACCACGGCGAGCGCCGCTTTAAAGAATTTGGATTTCATGAGTTATCTCCTTGTTGTTAAGCACTCTTGCCCATGGCAAAAACTTTTTTCAAAAACGCCGTTCGTTCCTTGACATCGCCGGGATTCTCGGCACCGGTGGCACAGATGCCGCCTTTGAATTTTACTCCATCAAAGCATGCGATCCACCCGCTGATACCGCGCTTTGCGATGTTCATCGCCTTCTTGTCGGTATCGGCAGCGGAAGCGAGCAGGTAAATCTCGCGGAACTTGAAATCGCTCGTATAAAGGGAATTGGCGCGATCGAGCATCGTCTTGAGCTGACCGCTCATCTCGTAATAGTAAATCGGCGTCGCAAATACAATGACTTCGGCCTTCTTCATTTTCTCGGTGATGGCGTTTGCATCGTCATTGATGACGCACTTGCCCTTCTTCTGGCAGGCAAGGCAACCCGTGCAGAAAGCAATCTTCTTGCCCCGCAGCGAAACGACTTCCACCTTGTTGCCAGCCTCGGCGGCACCCTTCGCAAATTCCTGCGCCATCGCCTCGGAATTGCTCTTAGTACGCAAACTGCTCGAAATCACTAGAACGTTTTTCATAATTGTTTTCCTTTGAGGTGGTCATGCCCGCAGGCATCTCCCTTTACGCTCATAATATAACTAAAACGCCTTGCAATAGCAAATACTTATTTACTATCGTTTGCTATGCTTTTTAGGCATATATATGCGATATAAGCAGATATATGTAGCATCGCATTTGTGCCAAAAATTGTACATTCTCAAATATGCCAACCACTTTCGAATTACGCCCCGTTGAAGATTCCGATTTATCTTCGTTCAAGGCTTATGCACAAGAGGCCTTTCAGAAAGGCTTCGAGGAACATTTTGGTAAATCGGAGCAGACCATTTTGCCCGAAAGGGACATCGACGCATCGTTATCGGCAAAGGGCGCAATCGCCTACAAAGCCGTACTGGACGGGGAAATGGTCGGCGGAGCAATCGTCAATATAGACAACGCAACAGGCGTCAATCATCTAGACTTTTTATTCGTGCGACACGGAACGCAAGGCAAAGGCGTCGGGAAAAAAATCTGGTTCGAAATTGAAAAGTTCCACCCTGAGACAAAAGTCTGGAGAACCTGTACGCCGTATTTTGAACGCCGCAACATCCATTTCTACGTGAACGTCTGCGGTTTCCGCATTGTCGAATTTTTCAACGAGAAGCACCCTATGCCCGACAGCCCCGAAGATTTTATCGGTGACGGAAACGAAGGAATGTTCGAATTCGAAAAGACATGTTCTCACTAAACCACTTGCTGAAAACGGTACACAAAATTGTGGCCCACAAAGTTGTGTACCAGACGGGCGCACCCATTTTACCCAGATTGGCTTAAAAAATAAGCCAATTTACATCTTTTTAACCCTCTTAACCGTATGAGTCAATTTACCAATAAGAAAATTCAATTCCAGAGATGATTCTGTTTCTGTAGTCTCCAAATCAGGCATAACAACTTCTGACAAAACATCTCCAAAGCTCTTCATGATAGACATCTGTTTTCTCTTATCCGACTCTTGATGCAGTTCGACAAGTTCCTTTTTTAATGTGCGAACCATTGCGAATGTTTCAATAATGGCAAAGGTTGTGTTTACAGCAGCCTTGCTTTTTAAAATCGTAGCAAGCATGTAGAGCCCCTTTTCAGTAAATACCTTGGGCAGAACGCGGCTTTTGGAGGATACTGTTGCGGTCGAAATTTTCGACCGCAAATATTCGGTCTCCGCAGCATCAAGCTGAAACATGTAGGTTTCAGGAAATTTTTCAGGGTTATTGTGGACCGCTTCATTAATCCGTCGTGTTTCTACGCCGTATAGACGCGCCACATCAGCATCGACGATAACGTTTTGTTCTCTTATCACGACAATTTTGCTTTGCACATCTTTCATCAAGACAGGCATCTGTATTGTCGGATCGTCATTCTTCATCTTTTACTCCTCTCCGCCTACAAGCATAAAAAGGCGGGGCTTTGAATTTTTTCGTGCGCAAGAAACAAATTTCTACACATTTGCGTACTAAATATCAATCACAAAAAACGGATTGTCAAGAGGTTTGTGCGACTTTTTTGGAAAGGGGAAAGCATTCCCCTCGGCAAAGCCTGTAGTCTTTGCCTACCCTTTCACCTAGGGGCAAGCCCCTAAAACCCCTGAATTGTCATGCCCGCGAAGGCGGGCATCTCCTGTTCTAGTTGATTAAAGGCAAGACGAATACGGAAGCGACTTGATGTAATCTTCCATAAATTGCCAATCAGGTTCGTATTTATTGGGGGCGATTTTTTTCGCGGGGAGTTTGATTTTATGGACATCAAAGGTCTTTTGACGATATTGGCGTCCATACGCGCATTTATAGTCATCTCTGTTAATTATGGTAGCAATAAACATTCCATTAAAAACATTTAGTTTAGAAGCCTTAAGAACTAGTATGTTGTCGTCACAACAGAAATCAAATCCTCTATAACAACTAAAGCCAAACATATCTATTGTTATAGCATTTTGATAAACTTTCATATCACTATTAGAAATATAATCAGCGATACCTTCGTTTTCAGATCCGGCGGTAATTAAAGGAATATCTCCTTTTTCTCGATCAGGTTTTGTAAGGCGTGTACCGCGCTCTTTTGAAAATTTTTTTGACAATTCAAACCATTTCCATCCATCTGTGCTTAATTTCATTTTTTTTGACAAAAGGGGCTTGTTTGTAAATTGAAACAATACATCTGGTCGACTACAAGCTACAAGAAATGCCGCATAATCTCTCATTTTCCTAATAAAATCATCATCACAAAGTGTACCATAATCCGTTTCCATGTAGGCTTCGGCACACCATTCATCCTCAGCTTGGACTTCATGGCGCACGGAAAGGCCTGGAACTTCTTTGAGATTTTTGTACG
>NZ_CAMVDO010000074.1 GCF_947166265.1 uncultured Fibrobacter sp.
TGCGTATTCGTACAGGCCGAGCGAGAGTGCCACCGAGGCGTTGTAGGAATGGGCCTCGGGCATCATCGGGATGCGGAGTACGGCGTCGCACTGCTTGCGGATAAATGGCGGAAGGCCCACGTCTTCGCCACCGACGGCAATCACGGCCTGGTCGCTGAATTCGAATCCTGCGAGGTTCGTTTCGGTGTCGGCGTCGAGCCCAAGAATCTGGTAGCCCGCGAGCTTGAGTTCGCCGACGGCCGCTTCCAGGTTGTTCGGACGGCAAATTTTCATCTTGTCGAGTGCGCCTGCGGCAGAGCGGGCGACAGCGGGCGTGATGCCGCACATACCCTTGGCCGGAAGCATCAGAAGGTCTACGCCGAGGGCGAGCGCACTACGGATGCAGGCACCCAGGTTTCGAGGGTCTTCGATGTTGGTGCCCACGGCAATCAACTTGCGTTCGCCGTTTGCCTTTGCCTTGAAGTAGTCTTCGCGGATGTTTTCCCATACGAGAAGTTCCTTTTCGTTCAGCAGGGCGACGACGCCGTGGTGCTGCGTGGTGTAGGTGTTCAGAACTTTGGAATCCACCTGCTGGACATGTACATGAAGACGCTTGGCGAGTTTCTGCAGTTCGTAGAGCTTGGGGTTGCCCGACTGGTGCATAAAGAGTACGCGGTGAACCTGCATGGGGCTGCGTTCCAGGAGGTCGGTCACTTCGCGGATGCCGCCGATGGCTGTTTGCGGAGCGTTGTCTGGGTCGCCAAAGCTTACGCGGCGATCGCCATCGGTCTTGCGACGGGTGAATCCGTCGCGTTTGTCATCGAAGTTTTCTCGCTTTTCACCGAAACCTTCGCGCGGCTTGAAACTGTCGCGCTGTTCAAAGCCTTCTCGCGGTTCGTGGTTCCTGAAACTACGACGGTCTTCGCGGAAACCTTCGCGCTTTTCGCCGAAGTTCTCGCGATCCTTGTTGTGGCGGATGATGCCGAATTCAGTTTCTTTGTTTTTGTCGAATCTCATATATGTTCCTTATAAATTCTTCTAGAGATTGCTTCGCACTGTGTGCTCGCAATGACGTGCTAGGTGAATGCCTATGGCTTTTCCCTACAAATGATAATCTGGTGCATCTTGATGTCGGTGGGCTTTTGCGTAAGCGGTTCCACGCTAATCTGCTTGGGGGTCGCGATTCCCGCCTTGTAGGCGTTCGGGTGCTTTGCTAGGAATCGGTCGTAGTAACCCTTGCCGTGTCCGCACCGTTCACCGGTCAGGTTGAACTTGGTGCCGGGAACCAGGAACACCGTAAAGTCTCCGGTGAAAGCGGGCAGGTCGCCACGGGGTTCCATGATGCCGAACTTCCCCTTGGCGAGGTCCTTCTTGAGGCTTTGCACGTGGCAGAATTCCATGGTGGTGGGGCCGGTGCAGCGGGGGAGCAGCAGTCGCCCTTCGTCAGCGAGTTGTTCGATAATCGGCATGATGTTCGGTTCGCCTGTGAGCGGGTAGAACGCTGCCACCTTGCGTGATTCCTTGTAGCTCGGAATGGCGTGGATTTCTTCCCACGGGTTTCCGATAAGTTCTTCGCCTTCGCGCTTTTTGCGCAATATCTCGAAAAGCGGCTTGGAGCCGAAAATCACGACGAGTAAAATAGAGACGAGTAGTATTGATTCCATAAAATGCCTGCGGGGGAGGGAGCGGGCGGTTGCGTGTTGAATGTTGTGCGCTTAGTCGGGGTCTCCTACGCGCTTTGCACTGGGCAGGTTCTGCTGTAGAATTTCAGTCCAAAGGGAACGCTGCCAGTTCATCAGGTGCGCTTCTTCGAAACGGGTTTCCCACGGCATGTCACCAGGGGCTGCAAGCCAGATGAGCTGCGCCTTGTTTGCCAGCAGCGACGGGTCGAGTTCCAGTTCTTCGGCCTTTAGGTCTCGCCAGGTCTTGAGCACCGAGAGCAGGTCGGAGTTCGGCACCACCGGCGGGGGCGGGGCCTTGGGGAGGCGTTCGGGCCAGTCACTTTGCGGCAAGCTGACGGCCGCCTGTAGCATATTGATAAACGAATCCAGGCGTTCGTCGCGGAAGTTGCGCGGAAGTTTCGGTAACTTTTCCACGTTCACGTTCGGGTAGTTCGCCTCGATGCGGCGAGCGATCACGAGCATCAGTTCCACCGGCATCACCTTGTAGGGCGGACGGTCGAGTTCTTCGGCCTGCTTTTCGCGCCACTCCCAAACAGCCTTGAGGACGTTCAGTGCGCACGGTGAAAGCGGTGCCGAACCCGAAACTCTCCACGGGTCCTTTTTCGGGGGCGCCGGATGCTTCGCGTGTTCAATCAAGGCGTCGCACTGTTCGGTGAGCCATTCCATGCGGCCCGCCGCCTGCAACTTTTCGACGAGGATCGCGCAAAGTTCGTGCAGGTAGAAAGTGTCGTGGATGGCGTATTCGCACATTTCGAGTGGCAAGGGGCGCGTGGTCCAGTCGGCACGCTGATTCTCTTTCTTGAGTTCCTCGCCAAAGTATTCTCTGACCAGGTCGGCAAGCCCCAGACGATCTTCCCCTAAAATCTTCGCGGCAAGCATCGTGTCGAAAATGTGCTTCGGCGAAAATCTGTAGGTCTGCCACAGCAGTCTAAGATCGTAGTCGGCGCCGTGGAAAATGAGCGTCTGCATTGCCCGTGCCTTGAACAGGGGGGCAAGGTCCAAGCCGCAAAGAGGATCCACGATGTAATGGTGCTCGCCGATGGTAATCTGGATCAGGCAAAGACGGGTAGTGTAATGGTACATGGAATCCGCCTCGGTATCGACCGCGGCCATGTCGTACAGCTCCAAATCCGAAAGCAAATTCGCAAGCGATTCTTCGCTATCTACCAGTATGTATTTCTCGTCTTGCATGAGTCGGGTGAAATGTAATAAATTTGTTTAGAGGGGGAAGGTGCTCTGCCGCTAAAACCTCCTCAGAGAGGGGCATCTGTAAAATTATTGATTTGAAATAAATTAAATTTTTGTGAAAATGATTTCGGTTATGGAGGACTTCTATGAATGCGAGCACGAAGTGCGTGGCAATCTCTATGTTACTTTCAGCCGCAATGCTTGCTGCATGTGGCGATTCTTCTTCGACGGGTTCGGAAACCCAAAGGCCGGATGGGCTGCAGAATTCGTCTAGCAGTATTGAATCGTCTTTATGTACCGATACGGTGGCGGCACCTTGCAATGTAAACGGCTTGGATAGTTGCAAATATGGAACCCTAGTCGATAATCGCGACGGTCAGGTTTATAAGACTGTCAAGATCGGATGCCAGTGGTGGATGGCTGAAAATTTGAATTACCGTTATCTACAGCCAACGGAAGAATTGGATTCGAGCAGTTTCTGTTACAACGACTCGATGGATTATTGTGCCAAATATGGTCGACTTTACACCTGGTCTGCCGCAATGGATAGTGCGGGCTTGTTCAGTAATAGCGGTAAAGGCTGTGGTAACAATACGTTTTGCAACCTAGATAGCGTTGTGGTGCAAGGCGTTTGTCCCGAAGGTTGGCATATCCCGGTAGATGTCGAATTCGATATATTGGCCTTCGCTGTGGGGAAATACTCTCCTAATGGTGGCAAGGTTCTCAAGTCGGCAAGCGACTGGGGTGATGATGGTAATGGATCGGATGCTTTTGGCTTTTCGGCTTTGCCCGCAGGCTTTGTTTTTAATGGGGAACGATATGACAATATGTTCTATACTGCCCGTTTTTGGAGCACAACGGAATGTTGCTCGCCTATGAACTCAGCCGGAGCTAGCTTGCAAATGGATCATAACGATTACGCACGATTGATGAATTCAGATAAATTTTTCAGTTTTAGTGTGCGTTGCGTGAAAGACCATGAGTGGAAATTGTGGAATCCTCCGAACGAAAAGTAATTTGTGGCTCGACCTTGGCAATCAACTTTCCGACTGCGTTTTCGTCCAATATTTGTAAAATCTCTTGCAAGGGGGTGGGGGCGGGAAAAGGGACTGCGGCTCGCCAGTCTCCGCTACGCGGCTGGCTTGCCGCCCTTCGGGCTCAACACTCACTTCGTTCGCGTTAAGCTCCAAATTCTTTTCATGGGCTAGCGCCCACAAAAGAATTTGGTCGCACCCTCGACCCCTCGGTGTCGAGGCCAAGTTCACTTCTAGCGATAAAAAAGAAAGTCACCTGATAGGTGGCTTTTCTTTTTTAGAGCGGGAAAAGGGATTGTTAGCCCGCAATATTCCTTGCTTGCGCAAGGTTGCGGTCTAACCCTATGGGCTCGATGCAAGCTGCGCTTGCCTCAAGCTCATAATTTGCCTCTTCGCACTTCGTGCATGAGCCAAATTATGCCGCACCCTCTCCCCCAAGGGGTCTCGGGTCCGACCCATAATCATTCGAATACAAAAAAGGCCTAGCTTTATGCTAGGCTTCTTTTGTATTCGAGCGGGAAAAGGGACTCGGACCCTCGACCCCGACCTTGGCAAGGTCGTGCTCTACCAACTGAGCTATTCCCGCGGGGTTGCCCAATTATAGATAATTCTTTTTCATGTGTCAAGGGATGTGCATCTTAAAAATCAATTTTTTTCTAAAATCAATGGGCTTTCGGGAAAAATTTCCCCTGCGACGGTCCTGTGGCTGAAAAAATTGTTAAATTCATTTTGTAAACAAAAAGGAAAACTTATGAAAAACTTTAGCGAAAACATCAAGTATATCGGTGTCGATGACCGCGATTTGGATTTGTTCGAAGGCCAGTACGTGGTACCCGAGGGTATGGCGTATAATTCGTATGTGATTTTGGACGAAAAGATTGCCGTGACGGACACGGTAGATGCCCACAAGGTGGGCGAGTGGCTTGCCAATCTGGAGGCCGCTCTCGCTGGTCGCAAGCCGGACTACCTGGTGATTCACCACCTGGAACCGGACCATGCCGGCGGTATTGCTGATTTTGTCGCGAAGTACCCGGAAACGACGCTCGTTTCTTCGGCGAAGGCTTTCGCGCTCCTGCCGCAGTTCATGGCTCTCCCCGAATCGGTCAAGAAGCAGACCGTGAAGGAAGGCGATACGCTTGCGCTCGGTAGCCATACACTCCAGTTTATCGGTGCCCCGATGGTGCACTGGCCCGAAGTCCTTTTCAGCTACGAACAGAGCGAAAAAGTGCTGTTTGCGGCCGATGCGTTCGGCAAGTTCGGCGTGTACGATGCCGATCCGGATGACTGGGCTTGTGAAGCCCGCCGCTACTACTTCAATATCGTGGGCAAGTACGGCAACCAGGTGCAGGCGGTGCTCAAGAAGGCCGCAGCGCTCGATATCAAGACGATTTGCCCGCTGCATGGCCCCGTGCTCACCGAAAACCTCGGCTACTATGTCGACAAGTACAACACTTGGAGCAGCTACGCTCCCGAAGACAAGGGCGTACTCGTGGCATTCGCTTCGATTTATGGTGGAACCAAGAAGGCGGCTGAAAAGCTTGCCGAAAAGTTGACCGCCGCCGGTGTCGAGAAGGTCGTGGTTTCCGACCTCGCTCGCAGCGACATGGCCGAAGTCATCGAAGACGCTTTCCGTTACGATCGTATGGTGGTCGCCGCTCCGACTTATGACGCGGGCCTCTTCCCGGTGATGGAAGATTTCCTCAATCACCTGAAGGCAAAGAATTACTCTAACCGCAAGGTGGGTGTCGTGGAAAACGGCACCTGGGCTCCGATGGCCGCTAAGAAGATGACCGAAATTCTCGCCACGCTCAAGAACGTGACACTTGCCGAAACAGTTGTTACGGTGAAGTCTACGCTTAACGCCGAATCCGAAGCCGCGATGGACAAGCTCGTGGCCGAGATGGCCGGATAGTCCACGATCAGAATCTAAA
>NZ_CAMVDO010000075.1 GCF_947166265.1 uncultured Fibrobacter sp.
TGCTCTTGCAGCTCATGAAGTCGTCGAGCTTTTTCACCTGGTCTTCGCTGAGGCCTGCATCGGCCAATGCCTTGGCGAATGCTTCGGGGCCGATTTTTAAGCGGCGGTCAAGCACCGGGTAAACAAGCGCCGGATTCGGTGCGCCGATTTCTTCGAGGTAGGTAGCAAGGAGCTTGCGGCTAGAAACGCCAATCGCAAATTCGCCGTCCTTGAGGCCGAACTTGCGGAGCATCGTAGCGATGGCGGCCATCAGGTCGGCTTCAGCGTAAATGCTTTCGGTTCCGATGATGTCCATGTTCAGCTGGAAGAATTCGCGGAGACGCCCCTTTTGAGCCTTTTCGTAACGGAAAAGGCGCGGCATGCTGAACCACTTGAAAGGCTTCTTGAGTTCGCGGGCCTTCTGGATTACCAGGCGGGCGAGTGTCGGAGTCATTTCGGGGCGGAGTGCGATTTCGCGGTCGCCCTTGTCCTTAAAGTTGTAAAGCTGGCTTACGATTTCTTCGCCGGACTTGCCCGTATAAAGTTCCAGATGTTCAAACATCGGGCCTTCGTATTCTTCGTAGGCAAAAGATTCGGCGACGCTACGCCAGGTGTCAAAAATGTAGTTCTGGATGCGCTCGGCTTCCGGGTAAAAATCGCGTGTGCCCTTGGGCAACTGAGGAATAGAAATACTCATAGTGGCGTATAATTTAGAAAAAGGCGAATGCCGCGGCAAAACAGTCCCTGTTTTGACATGGCTGAGCCGAGCTAAATGCGCTCTAAATGAGCGTCAATTTAGAAAATAGTCATTATATATGTATTTTCAAAAGGTTTTTTGTTTATATTATAGGGCGTAAGAAATGAGGTCTGTATGAAAAAGAATTTTAGCAAAGTCTTGTTTTCTGCCACTGTTGCTGCGTCGATGATGTTTGCCGCTTGCGGTAGCGACGATGCGTCTTCAAACGTGGAACGCGATGAGGACTCCTCTTCCAGCGCCGAAGAATCCTCCTCCTCGGAAAAAGTGACGTCATCCTCGTCTGTCGAAGAAGACGAACCCGAAGGGGAACGCTCGGCAACGTTAGACGATTTGTCTGCGTATTATGTACTGGACGACATGTTTGGAACAAAGGCCATTTTGGCGACTGGGTCCAAGCGTGGAGTGTTCTCGCTGTGGATTTCCGATACGGCATGGATTGCTCTTCGTTCCGATTTCAAGGATGGAAAGCTTGAATACGGTAAGTCTAACGGATCGTTCCAGGGTGCTTCAACCAAGGAAGCCGAGGCCATGGAAAAATTCTTTACAAAGGGTGGCAAGTTCCACTTTGTTGTCAAGGATAATCAGCTGCAATATTCTTTGGACGGAAAAAATTACGAGGCGTTACGCGATACGTCTCTGAGAAGCTCGCTTCTGTGGATTACCGAAGGTACGGATCTGGATGCCCTCACGCTTACCTGCAAAAGCGGAAAAGATACCCACGTGTACAATTTCTATAAGGGACGCTACCTTGTAGAAGATACCGAATCCGATACGACACGCTGGTCGGCCGGGTATTACGATATCCAGAAGGATAATCTTCTCCTGTTGCCCGTGTATAATTATGGTCCGGTTTATGCCCTTACGACTGCCCACGTTGAACAGGACTATACCATTGAAATTGTTGCCGGTGAAACTTACGGGTGTAAAAAGTCTTCGAATAAGTATTCCGAATTCAGCCGTGAAAAACTTGTCGGCGAGTGGAACGCCCTGGTCGAAAAGTCGGAATGGGTGATGGACCTCAAAGAAGACGGTAGCTATGTGATTGAATCTCGTGAGTCTGCCAAGGAAGTGGCTCAGCGTAAAGGCGTATGGGATGTCTATGGCGATCAGCTGTTACTGAGCCCTGTCGGCGTCAAGGGAAAAATCAAGAGCTTCAAGGAGGGCAAGAGCTTTACCTTCGAACATGCGGAAATGCCCGAAATGCCGACGGATTGGACGATTGCCGTCAAAAAGTAATTTGTAAAAAACTCAGGAATCTTGTTTTAAATGCTCCCTAACGGGGGCATTTTTCGTATACGAACGGATTGTGGTCTCCTTGCACCTTGAAAATGCGGCGATCGCGTTCGCATTCCTTGGGGGTGACCGGGTACGTCTTGTCCCAGGCTTCGAACAATTGACGGTCCTGTTTTGACAAATTAATTCCGTACGTCTTTTCCATGTAGAAATGCGCACGTGCGATAATTCCGCGCGCCTCTTCGCGGGGTTGAGCCTTTTTAAGTTTGAAGTCGACAATCGTCTTGCATTTGCCGTACATGGGTTCAGGGGTGTTTGTCCATTGGCTGTACATAAAATTATTTCGGTCCCCGTTGATTTCGCCGATTGCGGGGTAGAGATTATGCAAGTCGCCTTCCATCAGCTTGAATGTGGTGTCGTTTGCACTGCAGTTCTTGCGGCCCCCTTCTCGCCAGCAGGGGAGGTGTTGCCCCATATTGTGCGCGGTTACGATATGTTCCCATTCGATGGATTCTGCGCGCTTGAAACTTTTACGGTTCGGATTTTCGCGCGGTGCAAAGTCGCATGTCGAAAAGTCGACATGTTTCTTGTCCTGGTAGCGGCATCCGCAGTAAAGCGTTTCCTGGAGTTCTCCGTAGTAAATGCGGCGCATCTGCTGCGATGCGTTTCTGTAATTATAGTGGTGCGGAGCCTCCTCGGGGTCCACACGCGACCATGCAATGGTGACAACTGCCACCAATAGTATTATTGCTCCCAATGTTTTCATGTATCAATGTGTCCGGGCGTAAGATTACTTACGCATGCTTCTTCCGAATCCGCCTCCGCGGCTGTTGCCGGAACTCCGGCTATTGCTGCGTGAGTCGTCGTAGTTTCTTTGACTGCTTCGGGTAGATGTTGTCTTACCGTAACTTTGGTCCCGGTTTGGTTCGGCATAGCGGTTTTGCCAGTTGTTGTCCGCCTGCTTGATGGTCATGACCTGGTTGGGGTATGCCGAATGGCGTTGGACATCGACCTGGTTGTATGACTTTTGCGGGGCAACGTAACTTTGGTTACGGGGCGCCGTATGGTGATTCATCGGCGTCTTAGCCGGTCGCCTTGGCGGTTCCGCATAATGATCGTGCCTGGAGGGAGGCGGCTGGTGGTAGCGAGGCGGGTGATGCGGACGGGGCCTGTTGTGGTACCAGCGGTAATCGTGAACGTAAATCAGATGCGTGTCCCATTCGAACCAGCTGGAACCCCAGCCCCACGTGGTGTACGTGCCGCCGAGCCAGACTCCGCTACGGTATCGCAGCCCCGGATATCCGTTGGAATAGACGTAATAGACCACATGCGGATTGTACACGGGGACATACACGTATTCCCTTTGAACCGGTTCGATGACAATGGTCTTTTCCTTGATGACCTTGACCTGGTCGTTTGTCCGAAGGTGCCCGTGTTCGTAGGCTGCGTTACGCATACGCTGCACGGCATCCATCACATCTTCTTTTTGACTGGCAACCGCGTCGCCCAGCTGGTCTGTCCAGACTTGGTACTTGGCCATGGTGGCAAGGACTGTGGGGAACGGGATCAATGCTTGTACGCTTGCATCGTAGGGGAGGTCGTGGAGCTTGATCTGTTCGGCGAGGTCTGTGCCCTTTAAATGCTTGTGCTGATTCGCCCAGTCGGATGCTCCCGGAATTTCGTCCCCATGAACGGATGCGGCAAGGACCTGCACCAGGAGCGGGTCAGGGTAGAGCGCGATGGTCGAAACGAGCGTGTCGAGCTCTGCCGGCGTAAACTGATCGCTTGCACGGGCGGTGTTCGGCAAGCACAGTATGGCCGCCAACAAAAACCACAGCCAGACGTGTCTGGTTGCAAACGGAGCGGCTAAACTTTTTTGAGCCTTTGATTCGGTAAACATGATTTACCTCCTGTAGCCAAGTGTTTCCAATATTATACAAAATTTCGTTATGAATTGGATGCCTTGAAAGGTGTTTTGGATGCAGATTGATGTATTTGGAGGAATCTTTTCTGTTTTATGGCGTTCCCCGGCCCAAGTCCCCTGAGCCTGTCGAAGGGCGCCGGGTCGGGTGCTGTTCGCCTTCGGCTCATCGAGCCACAGTGTGTCTCGCCACAAAGGTGCGACGCCCCCTAACGCAATATCGGCTTCAGAAGATAAGCTCGTATCGCTCACATGGCCTCGGGCTTCGCCCGACGAATGTTCGCTCAACGACTTATCTTCTTACGCCTTGTTCATCATTTTTGAAGCACCGAAATTGTAAAAAGAAAAAAATTATTTCGGCAAAAAGGCTTTGGCGGGTCAAAAAATACGTGTATACAATAGACAGATGCAAAAAAATCTGTCCGCCTTTTCGAAGGCCCTTTGTAAACCTTAAAATTTGCAGGCGAATGTCTGCGGAAAGGACACATTAATGTCTGAAAAAGAAGAAATCGAAAACAATACACCGAGCACGGATGGAAATTTTGGTGTGGCGCCGAATACGCCGGATTCCGTCATTCGCGACATCGCCCACGAATTTAACGTCATCGTTGATTCCGTGAAGGATGGCGAGAGCAATTTTTCCCATGACAGGTTCTTGCGTTACGCCTTTGCGGAACCCCGCCGTATGGCAGAACTTCTGACGCTATTCTCGCGTTATAACCTTTCGCTTAAGACGTTCCTCGACACCATCGATCTCAAGACACTTCGCGGCACGAAGGAGAATTTCTCCAGCGACAAGCATACCGGCTCCGCTGACCTTGTATTTGAGGCAGATATTAAGGCCGGTGGCGTCACGGGGCTTTATGTGGGAATCATTGCCGAACACAAGTCCACCAACAAGGATAACGTACTCCTCCAGATTTCGGAGTATTACCATCACCTGTTCCTGGAACGCAAGAAGGATGTTCCCGTAATCGCGTTCATCGTCTACAACGGAAAGGACCCATGGAATCCGCTTGCCCAGGAACGTTTCGCAAACTATCCTGAATACTATCGCGACATCGGCTTTCCTTTCAAGGTGGAATTCCTGGACGTGGGGCATGCTATCGACGATGCAGAATTGAAGAATATTTCGCCGTTTACTCTTGTCGCTCTCACTGCGATGAAGTATATTTGGGACGAAAGGAAATTCGAGATTACCTTCCCCGAGGCTGCAAAACATCTGCTCAAGATGCATAATACCGACGAGGGAAAGGATTTTATCAAGCAGGCGCTTTCGTATTTCTTCTGGAAGTGGCCCCACAAGAGCGAGGAAATCAAGATGGATAGTCCAGAAGCCATTGCAAGCAAGGGTTACGAATCATTCGCTGAACACTTCGTGAATGTTGGCATTGAAAAAGGAGCCAAGCAGGAACGCGAGAAGAACGAGGCTCGTATCTCAAAAATTGAGGAATTTCTGCGTTCGAATGGCGTTTCAGAAGAAATTATTTCCGCAAGCCGTGCGATTAAATAAGCTGGTCTAGACTTTCAAATTATTCGGCTCCGCGATTGCGGAGCCGTTCTGCTACGCATACCCTACCTGTTTTGTTGAAAAAGGAATATATTAAGCAATACAACAAAAGAGAGGAAATCAAGATGGACAGTCCAGAAGCCATTGCAAACAAGGGTTACGAATCATTCGCTGAACACTATGTGAACGTAGGTATTGAAAAAGGGGCTAAGCAGGAGCGCGAGAGGAACGACGCCGCGAATGCGGCCCGCGATTCCAAGATGGC
>NZ_CAMVDO010000076.1 GCF_947166265.1 uncultured Fibrobacter sp.
AGGTGTAATACTGGGGCGTATAAATGCCATGCCGTGCGATATCCATCATGCCACTACTGAATGTGGCGCCACAAAAGACTCCTGCTGCAGCAAAAAACATCAGTGTTTTGTATTTAAAGGCCTTGCTCCCGACAGCAGAACTCAAGAAATTCACGGCATCGTTACTGACACCCACGAACAAGTCCATCAAGGCGAGCAGAAGCAGCATTGCCACAAGGATGATATAAAACGTAGTCATAAAATCTCCTAGGCGACAAACTAAAAAGCCTTGCGACAATACGCAAGGCGATGGAATGAAGTTTTCCAAAGGTTTTATTAGGACTTTACAAAGGCTTTACGCCGCTTTACACAGATTTTACTTTTTGCGGTGTAGTAAGTTATAAAGGCCCAAAAAGAAGTCGACAAGTGGGTGAAGTAGGCTGATTGCGCCTTATGGGCGGAACTGGCTTATTGTTTCCATTCTTCGGTGATGGCGCAGAAAAAGTTCTCGCTCCAGAGATTCAGTTTGTCGCTGTCGGCAATGAACGGGCGGACATCCCTTTTCGCCTCCTCGAAATCGACGGAGTGGAAACGTTCCTTTAGTAGATCCTTGAGTCCATCAAAAGTCAAGGTGTCCGCACTTTTCCAGTGCCCGGTCTGTTCCATTCTTTTTTGCAGGTGCGGCAAGTTTACGCCCGTGTTCTGCGAGATATACCATACAAAGTCGTAGAAATCGCGACCCTTGACCCTGCTTTTCCATCCGCGACAAAGTAACGCGTGGAGTTTGCCCGCAAAAAGCGAGGGCCTGTCGTAGAGTCGGACCATGAAAGGCGATGGCAGCAGCCGATACTTGCTTTCGTAGGTGGCTGACTCTGGCGGATTCGTGTCCACCTCGAATTTGATTTTCAGGATTTCGTTCCCGGGAACGGGCAAGGGAGAGTGCTTTGCGGGAACAATTTTAAGCAAGTGCTTGAGCGTGTTGCCCTTGAGAAAGGCCGACTGCACCGGAGATCCGTGCGGTTTGCTTTTCGCTTCGACAGACATTTCCAGGCCGACAGAGTAGAGCTCTTCTTCAAGCACGCCAAAATAACGTGAAAGCTCGAAACCTTCGTCTGGCTTGATCAATGAAAAGTCCAGGTCCTCCGAAAAACGGTCCAGCCCATAGAATATGCGGAGCGCCGTGCCGCCATAGAAGGCGGCCTTGTCAAAGAACCCTCCACGTGAAAGTCCGCACAGGGCGACTTCCTGCGAGATTTCCTTGAGGGCGTTCCTGTAGTCCGAAACGTTTTTGCAATTATATTTCGCAAGCATTGAATCAAGTACGTGAGTCATGCCTACCTCATCTTGGACAGTATTTGTAGATTCTTCTTTCTGTACAAGGGGGCAACCTTTTCGATGAAGTCGAAATCCAGGTTCCGAAAATCACCGACTTCGATGCGTAAGTTTTCGAACAGGAACGTTTCCATGGCGCGCTTGCTGGCAATCGGGTGCTCCTTGTAGAGCTTGTCGCAAAGTGCCTTTTCACAGGTGGCCATTGCGTAGGGCCTGTCTTCTGCGTTTTCGATGTTGACTCCGTGCGGAAAGACGTCGGGCGGGACATCGGAATACGAAAACTCGCCGAAGGGCGTCTTGTACAGTTTGGTCTTGTTCTTCTTGAACGATGCGGAAGTGAAGAGATGCACGGCTTCGGGAATGAGCCCGTGCCTTGAAAGGGCATAATCGAAGGAAAGATACGATGGGCCGTAAATCGCCCCTGCAAGGGCTTCGCCCGGGGTGTTCTTGTCGGTCTCGTACAGCCCGCGGATAACTTGCGTTATTTCGCCGCGCAGGGTCATTTGACGCAACTTCATTTGGGGCTGCCTGTATTTTTGACCAAGGTCTGAAAGAATTTCTGATACGGTTCTTATCACGATTTTCTCCAATAACTATAAAAATAATATATTAACTGGAGAAAATCAAGTATTTTTCGTGTTTTTTCTTTTGCTTAATAGATTACCCTTCGCCACATAGTCTCTTGCCGAGTTCGTAGGCTTTTTCCAGATCCTTGGGGAATTGTGTTTCCCGTATTTGCGCCTTGTGGGCTTCGTCGAATTGAGCCGCATCGTATTTGGCGTAATCGTGGAACTGGTAGGTGTCAAAGGAGTAAAGGATTTCGGTCGGGCCGAATATTCCAAGGTTCTTTGCGCCTGCATCCATCAAGATGTCGTAGGCGTTCTCCTTGTAGATTGACATATCGGGGCAGTTCATGGTGAAAATGGATGCCGAGCGTTTGGGCTTGTTCACCACGGGCTGCATATAGTTCGAATAGTTTACGGCCGGGAAGACGAGCCTTTCAGTAAAGGCGCGCAGTCCGGCGGTAGGGTACCCGCAATAGACCGGCGAACCGCATACCAACACGTCGGCTTCTACGGCCCTTTCGAGAATGGGCCGTAAGCCGTCCTTGAAAGAGCACACGCCCTTGCGGCCACCCTTGACCTTGCAGGCGAAGCAGCTCATGCAGCCTTTGTAAACCAGGTCGCGGTCGTAAAGGTTTACCATTTCCACCTCGGCACCAGCGTCTTTCGCACCTTCCATGGCGCGGTTCAAAAGTTTGGCCGTGTTGCCGTTCTTTCGGGGGCTTCCGTTGATAAACATTGCCTTGATCATATTACAGGGTCCTTTTCTTGTTGCGGATTTTGGTCAGCTTGTCCATGTCGAAATGGTCGATGCCGTATTGCAGTGAATCTAGAATTTCTTTTTTGCGGGCAAGGAACGGTCCGCTCAAATTCATGGACGACGTGTGGTGCGTATTGAGTTCGCAGTCGCAGGTCAGGCGCTCCAGGAAAAGTTTCAGTTCCTGCATCAGCTCGCGTTCCGTAAGCGGCGTGAATTCCCCGCGGCGGGCTTCTTCCAGGAGCGGCGTCCCGGGGAACAGTGTGAGTCCGCCGGTGCCTACCAGCATGGGCTTCAACTGGTTGAAAATTTCTGCCGTGTGGATAGCGTGATCTTCGCTGTGCTCGCGGCCCGCCACGCCGTTCAGGAAGGTGACCCAGTAGTGGATTCCGGCCTCTTCCAGCTTGCGGCATTGCTCCAGAATATCTTCGGGGGCGTAGCCCTTGTTGATGCGTTTCAGTGTCCACGCGTCGCCGCTTTCTACGCCAAGCGAAATCTCGTTCACGCCGATATCGCGCAGGTTGCGCAACTGCTCCACGGTCTTGTTTTTTAAGTCCGAAACACGTGTAGCCGTGTACATGTGCTCCAGTTCGGGCAGGTACTTTTTGATGAGTTCCAGCCGGGGCATGAGCCTGTCGTAGGTGGGGGCCAGCGGGTTTGCGCTCAGCAACTGGATGGTCTTTGCATGGGGATCGTCGGCACGGAGTTCGCGCAGGTCTTCTTCCAGCAGGTCCATGGGCTGCATGCGGAAGGATACGTCCTTGTACATGGTGCAGAACTTGCAGCTGTTGTGGGTGCAGCCCTGCGTAATCTGGATGAGGGGCCACGTGGGCCAGTAGGGGTTCCTGTAAACGGGTTCGGTAAAATGCATATCTTTTTCCTTTTTTCTTGTCGGTTATAAGATATGCTCTTTTGTGAAATTCCGTATCGTTACTTACCGTTTGGTAAGTGGCCGCCCAATATGATTCGCCGGTGTTCTACGCCCCATTCTGACATGCGGTAAACGATGATGTAGAGCTTTTTGCCGTGCTCGGTCACGCGGTATTCGACGCGGGGCGGGTAGCCGTAACACTCGAACTTTTCGAGCAGCTTGTCTTCTTGCATTTGCCGCAGCCGCATGGTCAGGACTTTTTCGCTGAGTCCGTGGATGGAGGCGAGGATGTCCTTGAAACGGGTGTTCCCGCAGAGGATTGCCGTGAGAATCTCGACGGTCCATTTGCTGCGCAGGACGTCCATGGTGTCGCCGATGGACATCACCTCACGGCAGAGCGTCTTGGAATCCTTGACCGTGATTTCGCCTATGATTTTTTCGATGTTGTCTGGACTTTCGGGCATTTCAGTAGAAATATAACACTTTTGTAAATTCCAGGAACGGGCGGGGAACGCCCAAAAGGTCGTGATGCGTCGTTTTCACTATGCGTTTCGCGCATACTGAGCATGAAAAAATGGTATTTTGCGGGGCTTGCGCAATTATTTATATTAAAAGCGTAAATTTATAAGGAACAAACCATGAAACTAGGGACGATTATGACGATGCTTGGTATGGGTGCGGTGCTTCAATCTCATTGAAATCTATGCGCATGTTCTCCTCCAAAAACTGGAAGTTATTCTTCAATATTCTTTATGATTTTTGCTGGGTTTCCTGCAATCACCACATGATCAGGAAAAGATTTAGTTACTACAGAAGCAGCAGCGATTACCGTGCCATCTCCTATGGATACACCCGGAAGAATCGTGACTCCACCGCCGATCCAGACATTATCGCCAATGGTGACCGGCTTAGGGATACCAATCTTTTCTCTTCTTGATTCTGCGTCCAACGGATGACCGATTGCATATATACAGGTTTTAGGTCCGATCATACAATGTTCTCCAATCCGAATCGGAGCTGCATCCAGGAACACGCAGTCAAAGTTTATGAACAAGTCATCGCCCGCAAAGATGTTATATCCGTAATCACAATGGAACGGGGGCTTGATGGCTATCCTCTCCCCGCAGTGCCCGAATAGTTGTTTTAACAATGCTTTTCTTAAGGACTCATCTTCCGGAGAACTATTAAAACGAGAACAGAGGATACGAGCGTTTTTCTTATCCTCCATGAGCTGCGGGTCATTTGTAAAAAAAGATTCTCCATTTGTCATTCTTTCTCGTTCAGTTTTCCTGCAATTTTCCATCATTCCCTCCACAAATCCCGATTTGTCTTAGTCTATTACTAGTCGATTATATTCAAGATTTTGTAATTTTAGTTACTTTTGTATGTGATACCCGCCGTCTGCAAATACAACACATCACTATCTTTCAGCATCTGCTTGAATTCTTGTGAAATCACTCGCATAATAGACCTCCAATAACGAATATATACTAATTGGCGATAAAAGGCAAGTCGCCGAACTCAAAGGCAAAGTCCAAAAGAAGGCTATAGAAGCATTCATCTGACAAATACCTTTTTACAGAAAAAGATGTTCCCTTTTGAATCCATCTTTTCATATTTTACTCCAAATCAACGACAACTTCATCATTTTGATAGAATTTTAAAGGTTGAAGATGTTTTACTTCAATGTTTATTTCCGCAGTTTCATAGGCAAAATTGTTTACAAAAGTGCGGTGCTTGATTGCCTAAACAGTCATGTATAACATCTTCTAGGGGAAACAATCCCCTTGGCAGGCTTCACTATGCGTTTCGCGCATACTGAGCATGAAAAAATGGTATTTTGCGGGGCTTGCGCAATTATTTATATTAAAAGCGTAAATTTATAAGGAACAAACCATGAAACTAGGGACGATTATGACGATGCTTGGTATGGGTGCGG
>NZ_CAMVDO010000077.1 GCF_947166265.1 uncultured Fibrobacter sp.
GCGTCCGGGAAGTCGTTCTGACCGAGGTCGGCGGCGAAAGCGATCACTTCGCAGTCGTAGTTTTCCTTGAGCCAGGGGATGATGATGGAAGTATCGAGTCCACCGCTATAGGCGAGGACAACCTTCTTCTTGGATTCTTTCTTAGCCATTTTTAGTTTCCTTTGAGAAAATTTTAGACGAGAAAAATATAGAATAGACGAGAGACGAAAGACGAGAGACGAGAGAAAAAAATTTCGAAAAATTCGTTTTTTGAGGGAGGCCCGCTATTTCTTTGCGGTGCTATCCTTCGGGAGCGGCGCCATCAGCTGCCTAAGCGAATCCACCAGCACGCTATCCTTCTTGGGGAACATGTTCTGGTAAATCACGGCACGACGCTTGGCCATGAACTGACTTTCGCGCATGTTCGGATGGTGCTTGCCGGGGCTTGCGAGCATGGCGGCCAGATTGATTGCCTGGTCCACGCTAATCTTGGAGCAGCTTTTCTTGTAGTACGCGAGACACGCTTCCTGGCAACCAAAAATATCCTTGCCCCACTGGGCGTAATTCAGGTAAAGTTCCAGAATGCGGTCCTTGCCGAGTTCATGTTCCATCAGCAAGGCATACGCCAACTCCTTGAACTTGCGGTTGAACGAACGTTCCCCGCTCAGGAAAAGGTTCTTCGCGAGCTGCTGCGTAATCGTGGAGCCGCCGAACTTGGTCTTCCCCGCCACCTGGTTTGCATCAAGCGCTTCGGCAATGGCACGCACGTCGAATCCCGGATGGAAATAGAAGCCGGCGTCTTCGCTTGCAATCACAGCCTTGCGCAGGTACGGGCTAATGGAATCGAGCGGAACATAGGTGTGCTTGATTTGCAAGTTCGGACTCGAATCGCGCAGGGCCTCCATGTACTTGCTCATTTCGGGCTGGGTATCCTTGAGTTCCTCGACCCCTTCGTAAATTTCGTAACCGTAAATGAACGCACGGTACAGGGCGTACGAGGCCGCCACGGAGAATACCGCCGAATAAATGATTAGAATCAGCAACGCCTGGCGGATAATGAAATTAATCGTCCGGTAAAGCCACTTGATAATGAATCCAGTCACCTTTGCAAACGTGGTGTTCGTGAACCACTTGAAAAAGTCCTTGACCTTACCAAAATACAATTTCACCTTATCCATTACTTCTTTCCTCCGAACCAGTCATTGATGTCCTCGCCCTCTTTCATGGCCGTGGGCAAGTTTTCCATTCCTTCGCCCAAAATTACATTATGAATGCCCGCTTGCGTAAACAATTTGCCGATATATTCCATTCCAGAGCGGCCCGCCTCGTCGTGATCTAGACAAAGTACCACATTCTTGTTCTTGAAAAGGTTCAGCCATTCCACCTTGAAGCTCCGTACGCCGGGAATGCCCACCGCATTGATTTTTTGCCCTAAAAACGTGAGCGTATCGACCACGCCCTCGCACAGGTAGACCCAACCCGGCTTCTGGTCCAGCGCCGACATGTTGTAGGGGTAAGGCACCGTACCGCGCAAGTTGAGTTCCTTGGGAACGACCGTATTGTCGATAGCCCGCGACTGAAAATAGAAGGCACGGCGCTGCGTATCGAGATACGGGAAAATCAGCGGATGCTTGTAGTAGCGCAAATGCCCCTTATCGTTAAAGAGCCCCACGTACTTCAGCACCTCTTCGCCGAAATCCGCCTTGAGGCTATTGTTTACCTCTTCGTAATTGGAAATGGTACGCAAAAGCATCTTGTCCCATACAGGCTTGTAGATGCGGCGGCGGGCAAGCCACTTGGCCGCAGGCGTATTATCGACAGGACTCAGGCGCTTAAGGAACGAGAGGATGATTTTCTTGTGTTCGTCTTCGGAAACCAGCGGCGGTTCTTCGGGTTCAGGCGGGCGGACCATTTCGGGCACCGACGAATGACTTTGCGACGAACGCAAATTCTGCGGAGAGCTTCCCAGAGCTTGTTGACGCCCCGAAGCAGAGGATTGCGCACGTTCCAACACGCGATCCATTTCTTTACGGGCAGAGGGCGGCACCAAAAACGGATACTGTTCCATCAGCCAACTGAGCGCCTCGACAAAGCTGCAATCCTTCACGAGCTGCACAAGCGTTATCACGTCGCCACGGACATCGTCACAAACCCAGCAACGAAAATAGCCGCGTTCTTCGGAAATCGAAACCGAAGGCGTACGGTCGCCATGCGTATGGCGTTGCGGGAAAAAACATCTGAAGCGACCATGAGAAACCGAAATTCCCAGGCTCTGCGCGACAGACGTTATCGAAATCGCCGACTTGAATTGTTTCAGTTCCTCATTAGTCATAGCAGGAATTATAGAAAAAGACCGGCAAAGCCGGTCTCTGTTAAAGTGAATTCGATAGGAGTTGTATTACTTCGCATCTGCATTCTGGACACAGCGAACTGCCATACCTGCCTCGAATTGGTAGCCAGCCTCATCGGCGCGCAAAAATGCGGCGTTGGTGCCATCCAATTTTAAGTAGCAAGCATACACATTAGATGTCGTGGAGCTCCAGAAGAATGCGGCATCTCCATCTTTGAAATTATTGCGGCTGTAGGCAACGACGTTCCTACCAGTCGGCATAGCGGAGAAGCCAACAGCATCAGAGCCTTCCCAGGATTCAGCCTTGAGAGCCTTGCCTGCAGCGCTCGCTCTTTCTTTTCAAGAAGTCAAGAACTTTTTTTTAAATCGTAATCCAAGTTGGAATAGTCTAACCTAAAACCGTTCTCCATTTTTTATTAGATTTTAACGATGCAGATTCTCGAAAATGAACCGATGAGCAAGCACACATCCTTTAAAGTGGGGGGTGCTGCACGCTATTTTGCAAAGGCGGAAAGCCCAGACGATCTCAAAAAATCATTGGACTTGGCCCGCGAAAAAGGACTGCCCTTTTTCATCTTAGGGAACGGAACGAATCTGCTTGTTTCGGACAAGGGTTTCGACGGCGTGATCGTAACGCTTGCCGGCGATTTTTTTTCGATAGAAGATCTTGGGAACGGAGCCTTCAAAGTCGGAGCGGCCACACCGCTCGGCAGGTTCGCCCGCAGCGTTTTAAAGCAGGGTTTTGCAGGCATCCATAAGCTCGCCGGAATCCCAGGGACTCTGGGCGGTGCGATTTATATGAACGCGGGTGCCTACGGGCAAGAAATCGGGAACTGCTGCACAGCGGTAACCGTTCTCGACAGCGACGGAAACACGCGCGAATACGCCGCAAGCGAATGCGAATTCGGATACAGACAAAGTATTTTCCAGAAGAATAACGCGATTATACTCTCGGCGACATTTCAATTGCCGACTGCAGAAAGCCTCGGCAAGACAAGCGCCGACCTCGAAGCGGAACTAGCCGAATGTATGGCAAAACGCAAGGCTAGCCAGCCGCTCAACATGCCAAACGCGGGTTCCACCTTCAAACGACTTACTGTCGGAGCCGCCGACACTCCGACACAAATTGCGCCGGGCTATTACATTGAACAGGCGGACCTCAAGGGCTACCGCATCGGTGGCGCCGAAGTCAGCACCGTACACGCAAACTTTATCGTGAACGCAGACGGAGCCACCGCAAGTGACATCAAGAAACTCAGCGAGTTCGTGCAGAGTAAAGTCGCCGAAAAATTCGGCATTCAACTCCACCGCGAAATAATACTGCTAGGGGAATTTTAAACTTTTTCCGGAACGGGGTCAAAGCGGTTCAGGATTCGCGTGATAATGGCGTAAACGACACCGCCCGTGAGTCCACCCGTCAGGTCTGCCACGAGGTCCAGTACGCTGCTATCACGGGTTTCCACAAAACTCTGGTGGAATTCGTCGGTACATCCGTAAAGGAGCGCAAGGCCCCCGACAATCAAAACGCGTAGCCACTGCCGCTTGGACCATTCGTTACGACTCCAGAGCATGGCATAGCAACCAGCCAGCGTTGCGTATTCGCAAAAGTGAGCCAGCTTGTCCCAAATATGCGGAAGATCCTCAAGCTGCTCCATCGTCATCGAGGAGAGTTTAAAGATGATTGCCATGCAGAGCACGCAGGGGACGGCTCGGAAAAACGGATACTTGTCAAAGAGCGATTCGAACATAGCGACGCCAAATGTAGAAAATACACAGATAAGGCGTTCCATTTCAAGCGGGTGCGACACGCTCCACCGGCAAGAATAAGTATCTTTGGGCTATGAAACGATTACTTGCGGCACTCCCCCTGATTTTTATCGCCTGCGGAAACGATGCTCCCGTGGCAAAAATCATCGTTACCGACCAGAAAATGCCCCTGCAGGAATGGCCCGATAGCGCCTATATTGCCGCACTCGATTCGATTCTCGCCCTTGAACCCATCAAGAAAACGGATTCCGCCGAGGCGAACATCCAGATGAACGCCTTCGCAGCGCCGGTTTTCAAGTTACCGAGTTCCGTGACGGGCAAAAAGGACGTGAAGCCCGCTGCCAAGAATTCCCAGAACGCGCCCAAGGCAAACGTGACCGCCAAGGCCGATCATTCTGCCGAACAGTTTGCCGACAAGTTCGCAAACGCCCTTTCCAAGCTGCAATCCGACCCGTCGAACGCGACCCTTTACCGCACGGTCGAGGCAAAAGACGGCGACGACTTGTTTAAGCTCTTGAAGCGAACATACGGCGCCGGTGTGCAGAACCTCCCCCGATTCTTTGTTCTTTCAGCGCTCCAGTCGGTAAACGCGGGCGTTGCGTTGGAACATCTGAATGCAGGCGACAAGGTTCGCGTTCCTAGAATGTAGCCGCACCGCCCTCAAAATCTTTCTACATTTGAACTTATGAAAGCAATTACCCTGAAAGCCGGACGCGAAAAGTCCGCATTGCGTTACCATCCCTGGATTTTTAGCGGAGCCGTTGACGAAGTCATCGGCGACCCGGAACTAGGCGACACCGTTGAAGTTTACAGCTACAAGAGCGACTTTCTGGGTCTTGCGGCGTACTCGCCCAAGTCCCAGATCCGCGGGCGTTTCTGGACATTCGGCGAAAAGGCAAACATTGACCGCGAATTTTT
>NZ_CAMVDO010000078.1 GCF_947166265.1 uncultured Fibrobacter sp.
TCATCGTGGCCATGCAGGGCGCTCCCAGTGCCGACGGAGTGAAGCACGGCAAGAGCTTCCTGGATGTGGTGATGAGCCTCGTGAGTTTTGCCTGGGGCGGTTTCGGCGCCACCTTCGGCCCGATTATGCTCCTTGCCCTGTTCTGGAAGCGTACCACGCTTCCGGGCGCCATCGCGGGCATGCTCGTGGGCGGCATCACCACCTTCGTGTGGAAGTTCTACCTCTCCGGATTCTCCGCCGAAATCTTCCAGATTTACGAACTCGTGCCCGGCTTCGTCTTGAGCTTTGTGACCATCGTGATCGTGAGCCTCTGCACCAAGGCCCCGAGCAAGGAAATCATCGATGAATTTGAACAAGTCGATCACACGCGACTCTCCGACATGAAACTGTAATCAAGCATGTCCTCCTGGATTCTCCCCTTCGAGGACCATGCGCACTAAGGCAACAAGTTGCCAAGTGCTGTCCGCCCTACCTTTGGTCGAGAATGACCTGGGAAACAAAAGACTAAAGACAATACGCCTGCCTTTTCTAGCAGGCTTTTTTAATATTCCTCCACTTCAAATTATATTTCGATAATTTTACACATTGACGATTGTATACTTTTTTCTTACATTTCGTCCCATGAAAGCGTTTATTATATCTCTTCTGTGTTGCATTTGCATAACACTGGCTGCCGAGACGCCCGACAACAACGAGAAAAAAGGTGGTCTCCTGGAATCCCTCTACCCCGTTCACCCGGACGAACCTATTGCAGAAGGTCGAATTCTAACGGGAGTAACCGTATCACTCCTCCAGGCTACCACGCAAGACGAAGCCTTGAATATTATCATCGGTGACATCTACGAAGCGGATGGCTACAAATTTTCAGCCGAATTGACCGGAGGCTATTTCTATAAAGACGCCCGCGCCATCGGTATGCATCTAGGGTATACCCGCACGTGGGTGGATATCGATTTTGCGATATTGAAAGACATTGCCGACGTGGCCCAGCACCGCAAATACATGAGCAACGGATTTTTCATGCAGCCATTCATGAAACATTACCTGAAAATTCTGGATTCAAGGATTTTATACCTCTTTAACGAAACCTCGCTCAAGGTTGGATATTCTTACGGTATTTCGCAGAGCGATGACGGAAAGGACATGACCAAGACCCAAAGCCATACCTGGACATTCGCAGCAGGCCTCAATCCCGGTGTTTGCATTATGGTCATGAATCGATTCGCTTTTGAAGTTTCAGTAGGTCTGCTTGGTGTAAGCTCCAACATCATTGATATGGAAGAAAACGACGAGAAACACAGCAAACTTACTTACAACGTTATCGATTATTCCATCAATCTGTTAGCATTAGACTTGTCCCTGGTCTATTTCTTCTAATAAAGCACCTTGGAGAAGAATATGAATTTTATGAAGAAAAGATTCACTCCTTTCACCTCCACCTGGATGATAGTGTGGGCACTCCTCTTGACACTTATATTCGGCTGCACCGCCGATTTCGACGAATTCGGAACTTCGCCGTACAAGGAACTCAAGCTTATTGCGTTTGAGGAGCAACAAGAAGACGCCGTCGTTTACAATAGCGAACACCGCATGGAAATAAAGCTTCAGGCTCCCCCGAAGAATCAGGAAACTTGGGATTCCGTGACCGTGACAAACTTCAGTCTGAGCAACATGGCCTCTATTCATGTGGTGAATAGCAAGATCAAGGAATTCTTTACAGATTCTCTCAAAGCAGACTCCTTGTCCCAAGCCGTTTCTTATGACAAGAATAAAGTAACGCAGGACTCCAAAATTGCACTTCCCCAAAACGGAATCGTCTATCTAGTCGCAGTTGCAGAAAACGGGGACCGCACCCTCTGGCAACTAAAGTTTACAACCCCACAAAAGAATTCCGATAAAAAAGAAGACGAACAGACTAAATCCTCCGACAACGGGCTCTCCTTGACATTTGACAAGGCCGTTGACAGTAAGATATCTGGAGATTCACTGATTATCACGTTCCCGCAGGGATTCAATATCAAGAATGCCACCTTGAAGAGCGTCTCCACACATGAGAAAGCAAAGATTTCTCCGGATCCAAAATCCATAAAGAGCTGGTCCAAGCCGCAAAAAATCAAGGTAACAGCGGAAGACGGCAGCGAAAAAGTCTGGACGGTCTACCTTACTACGATCAAGAACAACGCCACCGACTTACAGCTTAAGTTTGACAACCAGCTCAAGGTCCGGCGATCCCAGGACACCATCTACATCGATCTGAAAAATGGTTCTTCCCTGAAAAAGGCCGCACTCGCTTCGTGGAGCACCTCCGAAGGAGCAACAGTTTCCCCCAAGCCCGATGGAGTCAAATCCTGGAAGAATTTCCAGTCTTTCAAGGTGACCGCCGAAGACGGAACCACTAAAACATGGGTGCTCGCCCTATCTATCGCCGCGGCCGACGCAGTAGCTTCTAGCGAAAAAGAACTCCTGTCCATTTCTGCAACAGGCGAAGAATCCGCGGCATCCATCGACAAGTCCAAGAAAACCGTCGAATTGCACTTAACCGCAGGCTCCAATATCGAAGCGGTCGAAGTGACTCTGAAGGTTTCTGAAACGGCATCCCACAATTTGCCCGAGACAGTCGATTTGAGAACCCCTGTCACATTCACGATTACCGCCGAAGACGCAAGCACAGAAACATGGACTCTGACAGCCACTGTTCCCGAGGTAATTGAACCACCAAGTGTCCAGTCCTTGAAAATTGAAGGAATGGAAGCAATCATCGATAACGAGAACAAATCGATTCATCTCGATACGCTCCCCTTCCTTACCGACCTGAGCTCCCTGAAATTAACGGAATTGAAATTGTCCAAAAAAGCATCTGCAAGTGGACTTGTGGAAGGCAAGACCTACAATTTCGAAAACGGGCAAGAACTTGTCGTCAAAAACCCTGCAGGCGAATCCATCGTCTATAAGGTCAAGGCGGGTTACCAGTTGCCGGGAAGCGATTTCAACATTTGGGATGAAAAAAACAATGTTAAACCAGATTCTATTTGGAGCAGTGGCAATATGGCCGATCTAGGCCTATATTTTACAACGAAAAAATCCGAAGGCTCCATGATTGCAGCCGAATTACTCACAAGAGATATGTTTATTAAAAAGGCAAGCGGTAGCCTTTATACCGCCGTCTTTGACCCCAATGACGTCGGAATGTTAGGCATGATGAGCACCGAAGATTGGCCCGACGGAAACGAACTCCTGGATTTCGGAAAAAAATTCAATGCAAGACCGGAATATGTTGAATTTAAGTTTTCCTATACAGGAAAAGGAGACAGCTGCGATCTCTATGTTTTACTCGAAAACAGAACCGGCGATAAGAATGCTAATCGCAAATCAGATGACGTGAACAAGCTCGTTGCCAGTGCCTGGTACCGTTCCACGACCGACGATAATGGAGGCAGACCAAATCCAGACCTGGTAAGCATCTCCGAAGAAAAGAACGAAGACGGGATGAGAACGGTTCGGCTGAAATTTAAATACGGTAACCCCTTGGAAGATTCCCCCATCTGGAACTCTTCAACCTTTGACACCACCGTAAAATCTGCAAACGAAAAGGCGATCAACAACGGACTGACTCAGGGCACTGGCGACGAACCCGTTACCCATATCCGAGTCGTATTCGCCTCCAGTGCCGACGGCAACCATTACCAAGGAATCCCTGATGCCACACTGGTTATCGACGAAATGCGACTGATCTACTAAAGATCATCGTCATTTTCGGCGTCATCAACCGTGCAGTTCATGACCTCGCCATTGTCAGCCGTAATGGTATTGTCTTCGCCCACAGAATAAATGTACAACGAACGCGATGTTTCGACGTCGCGTAACGGGCGCATCAATAGGGAGCTCCGCTGGATATCGTAGTGACCTGAATGCCAGTCCACCACATTGTTGTCGACAGAAACTTCATAGGTATACGAGCTTTCGAGGAATTTGAAGGTTTTCGTAGAATCGCCATCGGCACAAGCATAGATCTTATTCTGAATCATCTCAGCCTTGGAGACCTTGCCCTTCTGTACGGTGACACTCGCCTTTACAGCGTCGGTGTATTCATCCCAATCATTCAGGGAGTACAGGATTCTTCCATCACTTTCTTCTATCGCGAACGAAATCTTGATGCCTTCGTTCATCATTTCAACAATCGTTTTGGCGGCATCGGTTTCGCTATACTGCAAGCCGACATCGTCCATTTTAAAGGTCACCGAACCATTTGCGAAATCCGTATAGGTCACCGCCCACAATTCACCCGGAATGCGAAGAGTCATGAGGCCCTTTTTGCTTCCAGTCGACAGGTAGACCGTTATGTCGGACAGCTTGAGTTCCATATTCTTCTGCAACTCCTCCAGTTCCGCGACACGGGTACCTATTGGAGTTTCAACAGGAGCGGCTTCCGCGGATGAGGAAGATTCGGGAGCCTCGCTCGAAGAGGATTCATCGTCCCCCTCGTCAGAAGAAGAAGAGGAATCATCACCCTCATCAGAGGAGGAATCTTTAGAAGATTTTTCCGAAGAAGAGGATTTTCCACCTTTCTTGGACGTAGATGAATTAGCATCGTCCGATTCCGAAGAAGAAGAGTCATCGCCTTCTTCCAACGAAGAAGAAGATTCATCAACAGAGGAGTCCGCAGAAGCGGAAGAGGAATCGTCGCCGCAAGCAGCAAACATAAACGCCGACGAAATCAAGAGAGCAAGGAATTTATTTTTCATGCTTCAAAATATAGTTTATTCTAAATAAAGATTCAACTAGAGATTGCTTCGTCGCCCTCGCTCCTCGCAATGACATGGGTACCGAATCTACTATAAAAAAGAGCCCCGCCGGGGTTACCGACAGGGGTCTTTGAAAGGTTTCTAGCGGAGGTGCGGGAATCTGATTTATTGCGCCCACACCACTAGCGCTCATCAGAAATCTTACTTAGCGATCACGCGGGCCATTTCGCAAACCTTGTTGCTGTAGCCCCATTCGTTATCGTACCAGG
>NZ_CAMVDO010000079.1 GCF_947166265.1 uncultured Fibrobacter sp.
GTGATACTGGCGACCAAGGCATTCGGGGCGAGAAAGGTGAAAAGGGCGATACCGGTGATCAAGGCGTTCAGGGTGAGAAAGGTGAAAAGGGCGATGCCGGCGACCAAGGCGTTCAGGGTGAGAAAGGTGAAAAGGGCGATACCGGCGACCAAGGCATTCGGGGCGAGAAAGGTGAAAAGGGCGATACCGGTGATCAAGGCGTTCAGGGTGAGAAAGGTGAAAAGGGCGATGCTGGCGACCAAGGCATTCGGGGCGAGAAAGGTGAAAAGGGCGATACTGGCGACCAAGGCATTCAAGGCGAGAAAGGTGACAAGGGCGATACCGGCGACCAAGGCATTCAAGGCGAGAAAGGTGACAAGGGCGATACTGGTGACCAAGGTATTCAAGGCGATAAAGGTGAAAAAGGCGATGCTGGAGCAGATTGTTCCATTGACCGAGAAGGAAATCTCATTACCATTAGTTGTGGAGAAAAAAACGCAATCTTGGATGTTAATGAAATAATCGTTAATTACAAATTGGGGACTTGTTCGAACGGCAATGAAAAAGAGGTGAAAAAATTTGAGAATACATACTATATATGCCGCAGCGAAGTTTGGGAGAAAGCTTCCGTATTGGAATACGACACATACGGATTGAAATGTCTTGATAACGACTTGTTTGTTCCTGGCAATGTGATTGCAGAAAATCAGTATGTTTGCGACAATAACGAATTTAGAACCGCAAAAGAACTAGAATTGTCGCTTGGTATTCCGTGTACGCACGGCTATACTATGTGGAAAACAATTCGCAAGCCTTACGCTGCAACGACTCAAGATTCCATCTATGTCTGTTCGGGCGATGCTTGGGATGCCTCTGTGGATAGACATTATGAAATGATGACGGATTCGAGAGATGGTAAGGAATACAAGATTGTAACGATTGGTCCTCAAACATGGATGGCTGAAAATCTCAATTTTGAATATAACGAGAATACGGCAAAAAGTTACTGCGAATACAATAGGGTGTCCAGCTGCAATAAATATGGACGTTACTATACATGGTCTGCCGCAATGGATAGTGTTGGAACATATGCGGTCAATGGAATGGGGTGTGGCAAGTACAAGACTTGTTCTCCGACATACCCTGTTCGTGGAATTTGCCCGGAAGGCTGGCATTTGCCGACAAAGGATGAATTTGAAATTTTGATATCTAATGGTGGTGGCGCATCGAATGCGGGTACGAAACTCAAAGCTGTTTCAGGGTGGAACGCTAATCGCAATGGAACGGATGCTTTTGGTTTTACTGCACTTCCAGCAGGTTATTGTCAAGGCTATAATAGTTGTTCTGAAGTCGGCTATAAAGCTTTTTTCTGGAACGCCTCTGATTACGACGAATATAAAGCATATTATGGGGGAATGTATTCGAGTTCGGCGAGTGTTAATAAGATAGATAAGAGTGACGGACTTCCTATTCGTTGTGTGAAAGATTCTGAGTAATGCAAGGTATAAGCCATCATCGAGTGCCTACCGAAGGTGCGCCCGCACCCAAAAAAGGAAAAAGTAAATGGAAACTATTGTTGCTGCTTTGATTACAGGCGTTTTAGCTTCGTTGATAACGGCTGTTTTTACAAAATCTACAGCTGACAAAAAGAACGCTATCGAAAACATTACTCAAGAACGAAAAAAATGGCGAGATGATCTTCGTGGTGCTACTGTTGCTTTGAGACGGTATTTTGAAAATAAAGATCGTTTCTGTTCTAAAGGCAATGCAACAGATGGCAAAGAAAATTGTGGCATAGTATTTCATTCTGCCGCCGAAGCAAAAGCTTTCTTTGAAGTTCGATTGAACTTGAGTGACAAAGAAGATTGCAAACTAATGGCAATATTGGATATGCTGGCATACAAGGATGCTTCGACAACTTATGAGCTTTCATCGCAATGGGTAGATTATCGATTTTGGGGTGATGGTGAGAATATTTCTGTAATGGAATTTCTTGCTTATTTTGAAGAAGGCATGTCTCACAATCTTAAGTACGATTGGGAACGTGCGAAGAGAGAGGTGAATGGGAAAGGCTTGATCAAGTGGATTGCTGTAATTGTTGCTCTGCTCGCGATTTCTTTTTGTCATGCTAAAAGTGATTCGTTGAATAATGAACTGCCTTTAAAATCTGAATCCATTGAAACTTCTATAGAAAGATCGATTGAAACGACAGATTCAAATGACGTAAAATGTAGCGAAGGTCGAATTCATAAATGTTCTTGCGTGTTGAAAAATTCCAAAAGGCTCAAGTCAAAGATGAAAGTTGATTATTCAAAAAAGGATTCTTTAGCTGTCGAAAATAGAAAAGCCGTGAATGTTAATGTTTTCTGCACAAATTTATCTAATTCAAATGATGAAGAATCTAATCTCAATGAAACAAATTCCGTTGTTGCCTTTGTTGAAAAAAAGTTGGATGAAAAAATAAAAAACGGAATATGGAATTTTATTGGAGAAGTGGGTTGCGTAATTTTAATTTTTTTAATTCTTTTTGGCTTGTTGAACTCATTGTTAAAAACTCTGTTGAAATTTCTTCATAAACTATTAGGTCTCTCGCCCAAGCAAAATAAATACTGCGTGTACATTGCACATTCTTTTAATATTCCGTATAGAATCAAGTTGGAAAAGAAGGAAATAAACGAGGACTGTTAATAATCCTAGCTTTACTAGCGTTAGGGATAGTGACCCCTTGGGGACAAGACTCGCGAAGCGAGGCTTGGTTCTGGGAGGTGAACGGCAAGCGTTAGCGAAGCCGATTGCCCCCAGAATATAGCCCGACCGCACATATATGTGCGGGAACGCCCAAATAACCAGGTTGCGTGCTCCAGATTTACCACAAGGAAAAGCCTGCAAGCCGAGTGTCGCAAAAATGAACTCGTTCATTTTTATGATCGAGGCGAAGCGGCGGACGCCGTAGGCGTCAAAAGCCGGCTGGCGTGATTGTGCAGTTCGGTGGCCAGACCCCGCTGAACATCGCCCGCGCTTTGAGCGACGAAGGTGTCAAGATTCTCGGCACCAGCATCGACTCCATCGATATCGCCGAAGACCGCGACCTGTTCCGCAAGATGATGGACCAGCTCGGCATCCCGATGCCGGAAAGCGGCATGGCCACGAACATCGACGAAGCCCTCGCTTGCGTCAAGCAGATCGGTGGCTACCCGGTGATGATCCGCCCGAGCTTCGTGCTTGGCGGCCGCGGCATGGAAGTCATCTACGACGAAAACATGCTCCGCGAATACGTGGCGAAGGCCGTGGGCGTGACCCCGGATCGTCCGCTCCTCATCGACCGCTTCCTCCACAACGCTTTGGAATGCGAAGCCGACGCCCTCTCTGACGGCGAACACGTTTACATCCCGTCCGTGATGGAACACGTGGAACTTGCCGGTGTCCACTCCGGTGACTCCGCCTGCATTATCCCGCCGGTGACCATCACCAAGGAAAACTTGGCAACCATCAAGGATTACACCAGGAAGATTGCCGAAGCCCTCCACGTTTGCGGCCTCATGAACATGCAGTACGCTATCGAAGACGGCAAGGTGTTCGTCCTCGAAGCCAACCCGCGTGCCTCCCGCACGGTGCCGCTGGTCTCCAAGGTTTGCAACACCCAGATGGCCCGCCTCGCGACCCGCCTGATGCTCGGCGCGAAGCTCGAAGACCTCAAGCTCAAGGACAAGAAGTTCAACCACCACGGCGCCAAGGAAGCCGTGTTCCCCTTCGACAAGTTCCCGAAGGTGGACCCGGTTCTCGGCCCCGAAATGCGCTCCACCGGCGAAGTGCTCGGCCTCTCCGACGACTACGCCCTCGCTTACTACAAGAGCCAGGAAGCCGCCGGTTCCTTCCTCCCGAACGAAGGTGCCGTGCTGATTAGCCTCTCCGACAAGGTTAACTTGTCTGAACAGGCCATCGAAATCGGCAAGGAATTCCAGAAGCTCGGCTTCAAGATTTACGCTACCGAAGGCACCGCCAAGTTCTACGAGAAGGCCGGCGTCAAGTGCGAAGTGGTGAACAAGATCGCCGAAGGCCGCCCGAACGTCCTCGACATCATCCTGAACAAGCAGGTGAACCTCATCATCAACACGCCGTGGGCAAAGCGCGACGCCATCAAGGACGAAAGCGCTATCCGCAAGGCCGCCATCAAGTACAAGGTGCCTTACATCACCACGCTCGCCGGTGCCTACAACACCGTGAAGGGCATCGCCGCCGCTCGTAACGGCCACGGTGCTGTGAAGAGCCTGCAAGAGTACCACGCTTCTATTGAAGAAGTGTAATTGAGGTTGTCATCCCCGCGAAGGCGGGGATCTCCTGCCGAAACATTAAAGACCGTAGCAATAAAATGCTGCGGCCTTTTTTGTATGGGGGAGAG
>NZ_CAMVDO010000080.1 GCF_947166265.1 uncultured Fibrobacter sp.
GCTGCAAAGAAGTAATTTCAACAATTTCTCCTTTGTTGGCGGATCCTGGACTCGTTTCAGGATCCGTTTTTGTATTAAAGGCGGGACTCGTTTTCTATTTTTGTGATATGATTTCAGAAAAAGACCTCGCCGAACTCGAGAATATCCCCTACGAACAGCGCATCGAACGCGTCGAAAAACTTTTAGAAGGCAAGAGTGAACCCCGCGCCTTTGAACTTGGTCTCCTGCTAGCCCTCAAGATGGGACAGGAAATCCGCGAAGGAAAGGAACTCGGATCAGAATCCGGCGACCTAGTCGCTAGCTGGAACGGAAGGCACCCCGATTCCATTATCGAAGAAGCCATTGCGTTTGCCAAGGAATTCCTGACGAATCCGGCGGGAATCGCCGAGAAAATTAAAAGCGGCATGCTGAAGAAAGACGAAAAGGAAGATTCCGGCGAAGCAACCTCTAGCGGCACAGACGAGGCGTCCAATGGATAACAAGCTGATCGCCACCGTCGATATCGGAAGTCACAGTTGCATTCTTCTGATTGCGGCTTTCGAGGAGTTGCCCCTTTCGACTGGTTCGACAGGCTCACGCTTCGCAAGCTCGCTAACCTTATCAGGGACCGAATCACCAGCCGAAGCTATCGCCTCTAAGGACACTGAGCCCGCCGAAGTGTCCGCAGAAAAGGGCGATGGAACCGCTCCGCGCAAGGTGCTGGTGCCGAAGCTCCAGAAAGTCGAGGTCTGCCGCCTGGGCGAAGACATTTACGAACACGGCAAAATTACCGAAAAACGCATGAAGGAACTCGAAGCCATCATGACGAAGTTCCGCATGGACCTGCACGCCCTGGGAGCAAACCTCAAGGCGGCTGTCATGACCGAAGCGATGAGAAACGCCGAAAACCCCGACGAAGTGATTGCCGTAGTGGAAAAGGCCCTGTGGATTAAGCCGCGAATCATTTCGGGCGAAGAAGAAGGCAAGCTCACCTACCGATCCGTTAAGGAATGGCACGGAGATGGAATCGTGACGATTGACATCGGCGGCGGTTCCACGGAACTTAGCAACGGGGCCAACACCTTCTCTATTCCGGTGGGCGCCCTCAAGATGTTCAAGGCGATGGGTCCTATCCCCGGTCCCGAATACAAGAAGTTTGTGAAGGAAACCTTCAAGGAAGTTTCTTTCAAGGGCATGACGAAAAAGCCGGTGTACCTGATTGGCGGTACCGGAACGGCGCTTGCGATGGTCTACCTGAACAAGCAGCAGTTCGACTACAAGGCTATCGAAGGCCTGGAACTTTCGATTAACGACCTTGATGCCGTAACGACACGCATCTCGAACTTGTCGAAGGAACTCCGCGCCATGCTCCCCGGCCTCGAAAACGGTCGCCACGAAGTCATTATCTGCGGACTCTTCTGGCTCAAGTCGCTTTTGGAAAAGCTCCGCGTCGAAACATTTAAGATAAGTACCGCAGGACTCCGCTTTGGACTACTTTACGAGGAAGAACGTTAATAATAAAAGATGATTCGTCATGCCCGATTTAGTCGGGCATCTCCAATTCAAGTTAAAAAGGAGATTCCCGCCGGAGCCTGCCCTGAGCATGCCGAACGGGCGGGAACGACAGCAACGAAAAGATTTCTATGCGTATTAATAAATTCATTTCTCTTTGCGGTATCGCAAGCCGCCGCGCGGCGGACGCCTTGATTGAAGAAGGGCGAGTCCAGGTCAACGGCGAAACCATCAAGGACCTCGGCCACCAGGTGGACGAGAACGCCGACAACGTTCTAGTAGACGGAAAGCCCGCCAAGCTTCCGCGCAAGACGACCACCATCATGTTCCACAAGCCGGCCGGCTGCGTATGCACCAAGACCGACCCGCAGGGCCGCCGCACCGTATACGACTACCTGCCCCCTGCCTACCAGAATCTGAAATACGTGGGGCGCCTCGACTTGCAGAGCCGCGGACTTTTGCTGTTTACCGACGACGGTGAACTGCTCCACCGCCTCACGCACCCGAGTTTCGAAATTCCGCGCAGCTACTACGTGTGGACAGACCGCCCCCTCAGCGAACATGCCGCCCAGAAGTTGGTGGACGGAGTCGACATCCGCGAAGAAGGCGCCGATCAAGAAGAAATCGCCTTCGCGACAGACATCTACCTGGAAAAGGGATTTGCCGAACTCGTGCTCATCGAAGGCAAGAACCGTGAAATCCGCCGCATGATGCGCGCCGTCGGGTACGAAATCCGCGACCTCAAGCGCGTGAGCTACTGCAAGCTGACTCTCGGCGACTTACCCGCAGGCGAATTCCGCGAACTTACGGCAGATGAAAAGAACAAGCTGAAGCAAGCGGTACACATTTAAAGCCGCACCTACGGCCCTTCGGCAGGCTCAGGGACCTTAATAAGGTTAGCGAGCTTGCGAAGCGTGAGCTTAAGCCTGTGCTGAGCACTGTCGAAGCAAACCACGCTCAGGATGACACTCTAGTTATGAATAGCAGAACATTATACATCGGTGACGTACATGGCTGCGCCGACGAACTCGAACGCATCGTGGACGCTTTCGGCTTTGTACGCGGCAAGGATACCCTTTATCAGACCGGCGACATCATCAATAAAGGCCCCGACATGATGCGCGCCCTCCAGTTTATCAAGGATAACGGGATTCTCACCGTACGCGGTAACCACGAAGAGCACCTGATACGCGCCCTGGAACTCCCCGAAAGCGAATGGACCGAAAAGCAGCGCAGCCGGTTCGCAAAACTTTCGATGGAAGAATGGAAGTACATCGCAGACGAAGTTTGCACCTGGCCCCTGTGGCGAGACACTCCGCACGCCCTTTTAGTTCACGCAGGACTCGAACCCGAAAAGACTCGACTAGAGGACATGGACCCGAAGGTTATTTTATCCGTAAGATACTGGAATGAAAAGCCCTGGTTCGAGCAGGTAAGTTGGCCAAAGACGGTTGTTTTCGGACACTGGGCCAAAATGGGATTCGTAAACCGCCCCGGATTTATCGGACTAGACGCAGGCTGCGTTTACGGCAAGAAGCTAATGGCGTGGTGCCCCGAAGAGGACAAATTCTACGAGATTCCCGCCGCACGGGAATACGCTCCCGTAAAGGACAAGGCGAAAACCGCCCTGGATGCCCCTTGCATTGTACCGGGCGACAAGCAGCCCGAAGAAAAGCGCCCAAAGACTTTCGAGGAAATCAAGCAGAAGATTGAAAGCGGCGACATTCTCCCGGCTGACAACAGCGAAGAGACTCAGAAACTGCGCAAGGCCTCTCCAAGCATCGTTGCCGAATGGGCCGGCTACAATCCATAAGACATTTTGAAAGTATTGAAACCCCTTTCGACATTTTCTATTTTTGAATTTACTATAGGCCTATAAACCAAAACTAGGAGACTTTATGCGTTCTGAAGCGGAACTCGAAGGCGTCACGCTGCTCGGCAACAACAAGACCCAGTACAAGACCACCTATAGCCCCGAAGTGTTGGAAAAATTTCCGAACAAGCACCCCGGCAACGACTATATGGTCACCTTCAACTGCCCGGAATTCACTAGCCTCTGCCCGAAAACCGGCCAGCCCGATTTTGCAGAAATCAAGATCAACTACATTCCGGACCAGTTCCTGGTGGAATCGAAGTCGCTCAAGCTTTACATGTTCTCTTTCCGCAACCACGGGGATTTCCACGAAGACTGCGTGAACATCATCATGAAGGACCTGGTAAAGCTTCTTGACCCGAAATACATCGAAGTCGAAGGCATCTTCATGCCGCGCGGAGGCATTTCGCTGTACCCCTTTGCAAACTACGGCAAGCCGGATACAGAATTCGAGGCGCTCGCCAAAAGCAGACTTTTCGTCGCCATAGACAGACGTAAATAAGCGCCAACACCGCG
>NZ_CAMVDO010000081.1 GCF_947166265.1 uncultured Fibrobacter sp.
TTTCTGCGTATATCCCGCCAGGGAATCCAGCGACACGGCAACCGCCTCGGAATCGGTTTCTACCGTATCGGCATCTGTAATGACGACATCCTTTCCGTCCTTGCCGTCATTGCCATCCTTTCCGTCCTTGCCGTTTTTACCGTTCTTACCATTCTTGCCATCGGAACCATCTTTTCCGTCGGTACCATCTTTTCCATCAATACCGTTCAGCACCACGCCAATGGAATCGCCATTGCAGATGATTTTGACACCACTACTGTCCTTAAGCGGCTCGGTCGAGCAAGAGATATCAATGTCACTTGTTTGAACCTGCACCTCGGTAGAAGAATCTTCACCGCAGGCGACAAGGAAAATAGCGACAAGTATCACTAAAACTGATAGGGATGTTCCAAAGGTTTTCATCATTTGTCCTTGAAGCAGCGAATGTTGATTTGGCTAGATTTCATACTACCATACGGAAGGGGCTTTGAAATATATGCATCCGGCGCCGCAACGGCATCATACCCATAGACATACTTGCCTACACCAACCATTCCGGCTTTTTCGTCGGATATTTCATCGGGACTCCAGAAGGCGGCATATTCCGTTTGCTTATTTACGGAATAATGCCCCATGATATAGAAACCAAACCATTCGGCAGTAACAATCGTCGAAAAGCCCAACAAGTCAGTCCCTTTTCCGGTCATGGCTTCGAATTTCTTAGACAACAGCGCCCTTGTCGGGTCTTCTTTTCCCATCTTGTAACCCGCATAATTTATCAGGTTCGTCCACTCCTTACTATCCGGGAGATGCCAACCTTCAGGGCAAATGCCCCGCAGCGGAATCGATGCAGAACAAACTCTCTTGAATCCGCACCCACTCCCGTTATCCGAATAGACACCGGCACTATCCATGGCCGCTGCCCACGAGTAATGGCGCCCCACTAATTTGCTTTCCTCAGAATCGCAGTTGCCATCATGGCAGAACGTTCCATAGACTTCGCCATCGACCCTGTATTCAAAATCAAGATTTTCCGCCATATAGGTTTCGTCATACGTCGTCGGTATAATCGTAACGCCAGGAGCCGTTTCATCGACGTCGTAGCTAAAATAAGATCCACGTTCATGATGCACGTAGTACATTCGGCGGTCGCGCCAGTCAATCAAAGTCTCATATCCCACATCAGGATTGAGGTATTCGCTTTTCGGCCGCACATCCACCCAAGTCACGTTTCCCTCTGGTACCTGGTAGCACTGGTACGATTTTCCATGGAACAGGCTCTTTGGATTAGCCACCGTCTGCGATTCGGAACTTTTGTCGGAGCAGGCCTCTATTTCATAAATCGACGCAATAAAGTGATTGATATATTTTTCAAAATTACCGACACTTTCACTCAATTTCCAGCCTTCTACATTCTTGCGAATCTTAGCGAGGTTCTGCGTAAAAGCCCAATCGGCAATAGAAACCACCATCGAGTCGGCGCGTTCGCCAATCCATTCGCCCTTCTCGGCAATTCCATTGCTAATTTCAGTCAGCAGCGCCATCATCTCGGCCTCGGTGCGGTTTCCCTGCAACAGAATCGAAATCGCAAGGAGTGCTGCATCGGCATCGCTGGAACCGAATACATCCAAGTCTTCGGACTCCGTCTTAAAAACTTCCGAATCAATATGGAAAAGCTTGAAAATTTCCGCCTGCGCCTTTTTCTTTGCGGCACGCACCGTCATTTTTTCCTTCGTCACCAGGAGATAGACTCGTTCAAATTCCAGATGCGTCAAAAGGTTCACGTTTGCAGACCTTCGCATGAGCATATTGCTGATGGCCTTCAGTCGGATAGGCGCACCAGAAACAGCTCCCGTCACCTCGTTACGATAATAACCGTCCACAATCAAGAGCGCATATTGGCTAGTCAGGTCACGAGCCGTGAACTTGTAGCGGCCATCGTCACTTACAATGTTGCTTGTAAAGTTACCGTTCGTCTGCTTAAGGGTTCTGCCATCGGTAAGTTCGTAAAGGTACACCGTAGACCCCTTGGTAAACGGACCTTTCTGCGTGTATCCCGCCAGGGAATCCAGCGAAACGGCAACCGCCTCGGTATCTAGGGGAATGGTATCGGCTACAGCGGAGACACCGTCCTTACCGTCCTCGCCATTTTTGCCATCCTTGCCGTCCTTTCCATCTTTACCATTCTTGCCGGCATCGCCCTTGGCCCCCTTCTCGCCATCCTTGCCATTCAACACCACGCCAATGGAATCACCATTGCAGATGATTTTGACGCCACTGCTGTCCTTGAGGGGCTTGGTGGTGCAAGAAAAATCGACTTCGGCACCTTCGGTCTGGTAGACATTTTCTACGGTATCACCGCAAGCCACAAATAAAAAAGCTGCAAACGAAAAAACAAGTCCCTTTTTCATAGCCGAAATATCCTTTTTTAAAGAGCCTTTGCCCCCTCGTCTATAGATGAGGAATTCCTCTTGCAACGAATAGAGTATCCAAAAATCGAGGGCTTATCCATTAACCGATAACTATCGCTATCGTATCTCAGGCTAAAAAGGTATGCATTTTCAAGTCCGTTTGGAGTCGAACTCCAAAAATTCGTTTGTTCGCCTTCGATATAATAATTCCCTACATGAGAATACATCGCCGAATCAGCTATTGTATTCGACCACACGCCTGCAGGAACTGCCGAAAATCCAAAGTAATTTTTGAATTGATCGACAATAGCTTCAGGATACATCGCAGAAGCAACTATATCACTAGGGAGCCACCCCACTTTCGACTTTAAGGGCAAGCCCACCAATTCGCTTGGATTATCTAATTCAAATCCATATTCCACAAGACTCACGGCGACAGCTGTTTTCAGGAACTGTATTAAGGTTTCCCATTCCGATTTAGACGGAAGATGCCATCCATCAGGGCACACGCCCCTCGCCCCGACCGCGGCATTGCAAATATGATCAAAGCCACAATCAAGTCCTTCGGAAGAATACACTCCGGCACTGTCCATCGCAGCAGCCCAAGTATAATAGCGGCCATACATTTGCGCCTTTTCCGAATTACAATCGTCATTGTAGCAATAGTTGCCATAAACTTCGCCGTTTACCCTATACTCGAAATCAAGATTTTCAGCCATCCATACCGAAAAGACATGTTCCCTGTAAGCAGTCCCGGTTGCAGAATCCACCGTGTTAATCGCATAGCTGAGATGTACCGCGTGATACAACCTGCGGTTTCGCCAATCCACCATTTCGAGAGTGTCTATCGGACTAAGGTGCGGATTTGAAGACCGAACATCGATCCACGTTGGAACACCATCCCATTTGTAGCATTCATATTGTTTTCCATTAAAAATGCTCTTCTCATTTTTTATAGTCACCTTTTTAGAACTTGCCGATTTACAGACTTCGATACCATAAACATTCGCAATAAAGTTATTGATGTATTTTTCAAAATCACCTACCGGTTTACCGTTATTCAGTTCCCAGCCTTCCACGTTTTTACGGAAATTCGACATATCCCGGCTAAACGCCCAGTCTGCAATTTCAGCCTTAATCCTTGCAGAGCGATCGTCGTTCCACA
>NZ_CAMVDO010000082.1 GCF_947166265.1 uncultured Fibrobacter sp.
TCCGAAAATCTCTTGACATCCTCCCCTTGAGGAACTATATTTATAATGAACAAATGTTCATTACTTGACAGTTTCTGCTTGTCTGTCAAAGGAGATTATATGAGTGAAAGTAGGCTTACCACCTTGAATTTTCGGCGAAATAACGTATATTTTTACTATAATTCTGTAAAAAATTGCATTTTACAGAATTTAGGAAAAAATATGCTTCAGACGCTCGCCCAATGCATTGAAACGTTCGGCTCAAAATACTTGATAAAAAAGGCCATTGCCGAAGGCCGTTTGTTCCGCATCGCAAAAGGATTCTATTCCGATAGCAAGGATGTTTCCGAAACTTCGGTAATCTCCGCAAAATATCCTAAGGCGGTTTTTACGATGAATACCGCTTTTTATCATTACGGTTTGACCGATACCATTCCCGAGAAATATTACCTGGCAACCGAGCGGGGAGCAAAAATTTCCGACAACCGTGTTGTGCCGAAGTTCGAGAATAGCGATATCCTGTTTCTTGGAGCTGTACAAGAATCAGTCAACGGCGCAACCGTTTCAATGTATAACAGGGAACGCATGCTGCTCGAACTGATCCGCAACAAGTCAAACTTGCCCTTCGACTACTATAAAGAAATCATCCTAAACTATAGAAAGGTAGTTGACGAACTGGACATGCAGTTCGTGCAGGATTACTTGCCGCAAATGCCGAAAGCGGATATGATTAGAAAGGTGCTGGAAGCGGAGGTGCTATAATGCTTAGCCTCAAAAGCATGGTTACTGTAGAAATTGAGAAAGGGTATAACGAAAACACGGCTCCCGCGAAAATCTGTCAAGACATTGTTTTAAAAGCCATTTCCATGGGACCTCTGCATCGCAACATCACCGTCAAGGGCGGTGTGGTTATGAGAAGCAAGACGGGAAACATCCGCCGTGCAACCCAAGACTTGGATATAGATTTTCTACGCTATCCCTTATCAGATGCCGCTATTGATGACTTTGTAGCAAAGATGAATTGTCTAGACGGAATCCGCATCGAAAGGTTTGGGGATATCGAAGAACTGAAGCAACAGGAATACAAAGGTAGGCGAATCCGCATAAAAATTCAAGATTCTAGCGGTTACGAACTAGAAAGCAAAATAGACCTGGGCGTGCATACCAAGTTAGATGTAAGTCAGGAGGAATATTGTTTTGACATTTCCTTTGACAACGGGAGTGTCAGTCTGCTGGTCAATTCCAACGAACAGATGCTGGTCGAAAAATTACGGTCGTTACTGAAATTCGGGGCTTTATCGACCCGCTACAAGGATCTTTTCGACATCTACTATCTTAGCAAACATGTTGACCATAAAAAACTGCATGTTTGCCTAGATTTGTACATCTTTGGCGACAAGCAAATGAGAGAGCATAACGTCAATGATGTGGTAAAGCGAGTGCGAGATATTTTTTCCGATAAACTGTACATCGAAAGGCTCTCCGCTAGCGACAAGAATTGGACCGGCGAAAATGTTTCGACCATTACAAAGAGTATCGAGAACTTTCTCAAATTGCTTTAGTCGCAACAATCCCGACTTCAAAGGGGTTGAATTCGACCCCTTTTTAAAAGAAGCTGATAGCCATTCGTTCACCATCGGAAAGAACAAACTTTTGAAATAAAAAAGCCTAGACTCGTTTTAGCCTAGGCTTTGAGGGTGCATGATGTATTCTTTTGCGGTTTTACCGGCGCATGACCTTGATGGTCTTATTGAGTTTGATTCCGTCGTCGATTCCGCGGACGTTCACTAGGTAGATTCCACAGCCGAAAGGTTGCAGATTCACCGAAGCGGAGCCGTTGGCAGTCACCACGGATTTTTGCGTCATGATACTATTGCCGCTAAAATCGGTCACGGTGATTTTCGCATTCTGCGGAAGGCCTGTCATGAACACAATATTATTCGAAACCGTCGAATGGAACTTTGTTGCGATGGTCGGCTTGACAAGCGTCGTTGTTTCGGAGGAACTGCTAGAAACCGGATCTTCGCCGCTCGAAGAAGAGCTCGATGAAGTTGCAGAACTTGCGGCGAGCTGTTGCGTCACGCCGATGTAGCGACTAAAGGTATCGCCCGCGTTGTCCTTGAGCGTAAACTGCACGTAGCCCGCACCCGCAAAGTTGTCGGCAAGTTTTACCGTCAACCTGGAACCGTTCACGGTCGCCGTCACGCCGCTCGGGGCCGACACGGTGTAGGTTCCGCCGTCGTAACCGCGGGTAAACTGCGAAAGGTCTATCACCTGCGTTTCACCCTTCGCGAAGGTGTAGTGCGCGCGGGCCATCCATTCCAGGTAGCGCTCCAGTTCCGTCCAGCCGTCACCCAGGCGGTCCCTGTTCGCTTCGCTAAAGTCACCGCTCTTCGACTTCGGATTGTACCCGTACATATTTTCCCACCAGTCGGGAAGTCCATCGAAATCGCTATCGTAATCGTCCGCCCAGCTCACACTCGGATACGGTTCCCAACCCTTGATGTTCGCCGTATCCTTCACGTCGGTTTCGCGGTCGGGAATGCCCGCCATGCCGCCCACGGACCCCTTCATGCTGTAGGTTCCGTTCTTGGTCTCGTTTATCACGCGGGTGTCGTGATTGTCAAGTATCGGCATGCGCTGGCCCACATCGCTCAGCACATCCTTGTAGGCGGCCTTCGCGCTCTGGACAGTCGCATACGAGGCAAAGAAGGGCTTGCTGTTCCAGGGTTCCCAATCCAGCACCTGCCCGCCGGAAAGCGAATACTCGCGACCGCAATTGTCGTTGGTGCCGTCGCAGGTGAACTTGCCGCCCGCAGCCTCGAGAACGTTGTTGTGGTAGTAATACGCCTGCGAGCCTTTGCCCGTACCTTCGAACTGTGCGCGCAAAGTATAGCCGTGCAAGGTAGTGGCGGCGCCCTCCTTGTAGTAATTGCCCACGAAGTTCACCTCGTGCGCACCGCCATCGGTCACGCGGCTCACCCAGTTATAGACAACGTTGTTGAATATGTCAAGGCGACCCGCATAGTAGCCGTTCCCGTCGAGGCCACCGCCCAGGCTCCAGTTGCGGCCCGCATTATGCGCAAGCAGGTTGTGGTGGAAACTGCCGATATCGCCGCCGATAGTCGCCGCATACCCGTGTCCCGTCCCGACGGGGTAATTCTGGTGGTCCGCAATGTTCAGCGCTTCCGAAATCAGCGTGCGCTGCAGCGTAAGGTTCTTGCCGCCTCGGCTACTGAAGGCTTCGTCAATCGTCCAGCTGAT
>NZ_CAMVDO010000083.1 GCF_947166265.1 uncultured Fibrobacter sp.
TCGGTAGGAAGGCTTGAATTGCTGCGTAGTTCGTAAGAATAAGAAGGCGTAAAGACATTGTCGTTGAATGCCGACGCCTGAGATGTTCCATTGTTGTTATAGGGGGTGGAGCTCTTTGCTCCGGTGACCGTCGTATTCTTGAACTTGATCAAGGAATAGGCATCCTTTCCGGCCACCTGAATTTGCGGATTTTTCACATAGTTGTTTTCGTAAAGGACTTGCGTCTTCTTGTCGCTTTTCCCGGAGGCATCAATCACATGCCAGTGGTTGTAATCCACATAGGAATTGTAGATGTGGACCATCGAGGCGTAGGAACCATCCGCCTCGCTCGTCACCTTGGGAACGCGTCCGAAAGAATTGTGCCAATAGACATTCGCAAAAGTCAGCTGCGCCGTTTCAACCAGGTGCATATACGGATCGTAATAGTAGCAGTTGTACTCGTTGCTGCCATCATAGTCTAGATACGAAACGGTGATGCCCTTGACATATTCCAAGTCCATGCCGTCGCTAATCCACTTGTAGCTGATGTGGTCGAACCACATATTTTCAACTTCCTTGCCGCCGCTGCCGCTCACTTCGAGACCATCGCCCCCCTCAATAAGGTGCGGGTTCACATCGTAAAGGGCCAAGTTGCGATAAATGTTGTTCTTGGCACCTTCGTAGGAACGGTTTGACCACGAAACACCGCGCATATTTGCGCCACGGCCCATACCCACGAGGCTCTTGTTGCCCTTGGTCGTAATCCAGTTGCTCCAACTCTTGATTTCACCCGCAGACACCATCGTGGTCTGTTCGCTAAGGCCGGAACAGCTGTTCTGCGTAAAGCTGATACGGTAAAAGGTGTTGTTGGAATTGACAGTGTTGCCACAGGAAGACTTGCACCAAGTCCATCCCGAATTGGCGGCAGATGTGGCCGCATCTACGAACTTTCTGAAGTCGTAAGTACCTTCGGGCACAAGGATTGTCACCGCATCGTTACTCTGCATATGCTTACGAATAGTGGCGGTATCGCTTGCGATAACAATCTTACCGGCATCGCCGCCCGTCGTGGAGGCACCAAAGCCTTCCGCCTTCACGTAGAATGTAAAGAGCAGAACCGCCGTCGGGTCCGCCTCCGCACTCGTCCAAATCCACTTGGCCTGCGTATTCGCGGCAAAACCATTCAAGGCGCCACCGCTCGGCATCTTGTCGCTGGCGTAGCTGAGCGTCGTAGCACTACCCCACTGTGAAAGGTCTCGGCCCTTGTTTTTCCACTTGTTGTCCGAAACACTCGGTTTCGACTTCCAGCCACTGCCGGAATAATAAGACTTGTCCAGTTCGTCAATCTGCACCATCACGCCAGGGGCCCCCGCACCATTCACACCCACGACCGAAATCGCGTTTTCGCCGGGAAGGAACGTCATCGGGATAAAACGGACACGGCCCGCCTGGTTATCTTCGGCAAGGAGCACCCCATTGTGGTAAAGCCTATAGCCGCCATCGGCCACGATCCAGATGCCGGGACCTTTACCTGCATTATAGGTCGCCGCAACCAGCTGGGAGCCGACCCTGTCGCCACCACCATAGGCATCATCTGACGGAAGCGTCACCACCTCCGTTGGGGTTACAGCAGCGTGAACTGCAGAAATTCCAAAAAACGAGACAACGCCCGCAAAGGCCAGATGTCCAAGATTCTTTACACCCATACATCCTCTCTTCAGCCGTTTCCGTTTTTCGATATCTCCGGGGCGTTGCGGGGTGTCCCCGCATTGGGGGTGATGGAAGACCGTGAAACGGGCTGCAATCAGGGGGATTATTCCCCCTCCCTTATAATCTACATCTGCAAGAGACTTTTTCAAAGCATTTTTTGACGGGCGTCACATTTTGCGTTGTTCCTGGACAACGGGAAAACATCAAAGGCATACCCACAAGTAGATATTTTTCTTACATTTAGGGCATGGCCGAAACGAAACCGACAAAGAAAATCTTCGAGTACCTGGACTACCGGGAATTCTTGAAAGATTACTATAACGCAAAGAAAGAGGCGAACCCCGCCTTTTCGCTCCGCGTGTTTTCGGACAGAATCGGTTTCAAGGCGAAGGACTTTATCAGCCGCGTGATGAACGGCGACAAGAACCTTTCGAGCCAGAGCATTCCAAAGGTTGCCTCGGGGCTACGCCTCGGCAAACACGAAACAGAATTCTTTATCGCGCTCGTCAAGTTCAACCAGGCCGAAACGACCGAAGAGAGGAACGCGGCCTTCGAACAGATGCAGGCCGCCCTCAAGGTCGTACGTTTTGCCGAAAAGCAGCACTTGCTCGGACACGCCCAGTACATGGTGTATTCGGATTGGCGGCACCTTACCGTCCGTAGCCTTATCGGACTATTCGGTTTTGACGGCGACTTCGACGCGCTCGGCAAGCGGGTCCATCCGCACATTACCGCCGACGAGGCGAAAAAGTCGGTAAAGTTGCTCGAAGAATGTCAGTTGATCAAGAAAGACGACAACGGCAAATACATTCTGACCGAAAGCGCCATTACCACAGGTGACCGCACCTCTAAACTCGCACTCCGCGGCTACCACCAGCAATGTCTCAAGCTTGCGGCGGACTCTATCGACCGCGACCCACCGGGTACGCGCCACATTTCAGGGCTTACGCTCGGCATCAGCCAGGAAGGCTACGAACGCATCGTGGAACGCATCAATGCCTTCCGCAAAGAAATCGCGCTCCTCGCCGAAGAAGACGAAGGGAGCGACAAGGTTTTCCAGTTGCAATTCGCGCTTTTTCCTGTCGGCGGGAAATAAATTTCAGCCTCATTTTCTCAACTACAGATAAACTAACTACTCACAATTTAAAGAATTTTCATTCTTTCAATAGTGATTTTTTGTAAAAAAATAAACTTTTTTTAATTTTTTTGAAAAAAAGTGTTGATTATTTGTGAAAATATATTATTTTATACACAGATAATTCACAACATAACCATAAGGAAGAAAAAAATGGCTGAAAAGAAAGTTGCAAAGAAGGCTGTAGCCGCTAAGCCGGCTGCTAAGAAGGCTGCTCCGAAGGCTGCCGCTAAGAAGGCTGC
>NZ_CAMVDO010000084.1 GCF_947166265.1 uncultured Fibrobacter sp.
AAAAAGCTCCCCGTTAGGGGAGCCGAATGCGTTTAAAGTCTAGGACTTACTGAACCTTGTAAACCTTAACCTTGAAAGTACGATCAAGATTGTTGGTCTGCTTCGGTTCGAGGATTGCGAACGGATAGAAGCCAACTCCAGTGGTTGCGTTGAAGTCGGACTTTGCTGCAATGTAGATCTGGTTTGCGTTCAGAATCAGGTCGCCGATTTCCGTGCCGGCAATCGGAGCTCTGTACTTGAAGTCCGTCACGTAGGCGGCTGCGGGAGAACGGTCGATTTCAACTTCTTCGGGCCAGAAACCGACTTCGTAGTCGTCAGTGTTGGTCATAAGAGTGAAGACGAGGCCGGTGCCGCTCTTTACGGTCATTTCCGCGTTGCTAACAGTGCCAGCTGTGCTGAAAATGAGGTCCGCCGTAGCGGCTTCTGCTGCAGGTACTGCGGTGCAAGTCGCAATGTTCAAACCGGGGTTGACGTCCGTAGAAAGATCAACGGTGCAAGGTGTCATGGTGACATTTGTGGGCACCGGAGTAGCAGACGACGAAGACGGAGTTTCGGTGGCGCAGTAGGAGGCTTCGCGTTCAAAGGCGATGTCCTCGTAGCTTTCGAAGTTGTCTACACCGTCGGTAGCCTTGACCGTAATACGGAGTGCGAACTTTCCGCAAGAGGTGAACGTGGGGTCCTTGAGGTCGACGGCGATGCCTGCCAGGTCGAAGCTCGTGCCTGCAGAAACGCTAGGCGGATTCGTAATGTTGACGGTTGTCGAATATTTGTTTCCGTCAGAAGAATCCTTGACGACTGCTGCGGTGATGCTCGTGAACTTGAGCGCTTCAGGATTGGTACTGGTGGTATCGGTAAGGACGATATTGACCTGTCCGGTAAACTTCTTGGAACTGGTAGAACCGACTACGCCAAGATTGACGAAGCTGATGATGTTGTCTTTCTTAGTCGGAGTTTCGATTACGCTGCCGCCTTCGCCCGATTCAGCGCTGGTAGAGCTGCTGTCGTCTCCGCAGGCGATAATGCCGAATGCGCCCATTACGATGGCGGAACCAAGGAAGAGTTTCTTTGCGAAATTCATGGTTTATTCCTCATAAAAAGTTTTTCTGCCCTGAAAATAAACAAAAATGGGCAAAAAAGCAACTAGAAAACTGTAAAAAAGGGGTAAAAAGTTACTTCATTCCCCGAATGATGTCACGGAGGCGGGCCGCTTCCTCGAAATCGAGGCGTGCGGCGGCTTCTTTCATCTGACGTTCCAGGTCTTCGAGTGAACCAGTCGTCTTCGACCCACGATCCCCTTCTGTCATCCTCGACCCACGAAGTGGGGAGGGGGTCCAGTCTTGTTCTTCGTGGCTCCCGTCGCCTTGGGTACCAGGATGACGTTTCTGGGAATTGCCACGTGAGGCCTTTTTCTTCGTCTTGCTCGACGGCTGCAAAGGTTCCATCGGGCGAATTCCGCCTAAGTTCCCTGAGCCTGCCGAAGGGTCTTCGTTCACTTCGGCAGGCTCAGGGAACTGGTCTTCTCCGATATCGCCGAGCGGGTCGTTGATCCTCAGGTCGTCTTCGAGCTTGCGGGTCACGGATTTCGGCGTGATGCCGTGTTCCTTGTTGAATTCTTCCTGAACGGCTCTTCGGCGGGCGGTTTCGGTGACGGCCTTCTCCAGGCTGTCGGTCATGTTGTCGGCGAAAAGCAAAACGGTGCCGTTCACGTTGCGGCTCGCGCGGCCCATCGTCTGGATAAGGCTCCTGTAGTTGCGCAAGAATCCTTCCTTGTCGGCGTCGAGAATCGCGACCATGCTCACTTCGGGCAGGTCGAGGCCTTCGCGCAGCAGGTTGATGCCTACGAGTACGTCGAATTCGCCGGTGCGGAGTCCGCGAATCAGTTCGTGGCGTTCGAGCGTCTTGATGTCGCTGTGCAGGTAACGTGCGCGGATGCCCGCTTCCACAAAGAAGTCGGTGAGGTCCTGCGCCATCTTCTTGGTGAGCGTCGTGACGAGTACGCGATCGCCGTTCTTGACGACTTCCTCGATACGGTACAGCAGAACGTCCATCTGACCCTTGATGGGGAACATCTCGATTTTCGGATCCAGAAGTCCAGTCGGCCTGTTAATTTGTTCAGTAACAACGCCGCCCGTCTTGGTAAGTTCATAATCGCCGGGGGTGGCGCTCACAAAAAGCACCTGCTTCGGGTACATGTACTCGAATTCGGCAAAGTTCATCGGGCGGTTGTCGAGCGCGCAGGGGAGGCGGAACCCGTACTGCACCAGCGTGGTCTTGCGGGATTTGTCGCCCTCGGCCATGCCGCCCACCTGCGGAATGCTCACGTGGGATTCATCCACCATCAAAAGCCAATCGTCACCGAAGTAGTCGATGAGCGTAAAGGGGCGCGTACCCGGAGCTCGGTTTTCAATAATGCGCGAGTAGTTCTCGATGCCGCTGCACATGCCTGTTTCGCGGATCATTTCCATGTCGTAGCGGGTGCGGCTCGAAAGGCGTGCCGATTCCAGCACCTTGCCTTCCTTGTCGAGTTCCGCGAGGCGTTCGGTCAGTTCCACTTGCATGCGCTGCAAAATGCCGAGACGGCCTTCTTCCTTTGTGACAAAGTGCTTCGCCGGAGCGATGGTCATCTCGTCGAGTTCCTGCGTGACTTCGCCGGTGAGGATGTTGAATCTTACAAGGCGGTCTACTTCATCTCCGAAAAGTTCGATGCGGAGTCCTTCTTCGTCGTAGCTCGGGTGAATCTCAATCACATCGCCGTGTACGCGGAAACTGCCACGTTCCAAGCTGAAATCGTTTCGCGTATATTGAATTCTCACCAGGTCGTGAAGAATCTTGTCGCGGTCGTAAATGTCGCCCTTCTTAATGCGAACCATCAGGTCGAAATATTCACTGGGGCTGCCCAAACCGTAAATGCAGCTGACGGAGGCAACGATAATCACGTCGCGGCGGGTGAGCAGGTTCGCTGTAGCACGCAGGCGGAGCTTGTCGATTTCGTCGTTGATGCTCGCATCTTTTTCGATGAACGTGTCCGTGTGCGGAATGTAGGCTTCGGG
>NZ_CAMVDO010000085.1 GCF_947166265.1 uncultured Fibrobacter sp.
AGTCCCTATTTGTTAACACGTATTTTTTGACCGCTCAAAGCCCGATTTTTTGTAAAATCTTTGTAAAATCAGCAAAAAGCCCGGCGTAAGCCGGGCTGATGCATTCCCCTAGACGGTCCGCTCTCATTCTAGCAGCTTTTCGTAGTCTTGATGCAGGCGTTCTGGAGTTTCAGGATGATGTCACCGGAATCCGGTTCCATCATCATGTCAAATGTCGAGCGTATCGTAAAGCAGAAGTTATCGATATTGTAGGTGATGTCGAGCGGCGGAACGATGCACTTGTTCAGGTGATCGAGGATCAGCCTTTCGCGGGTGTAGTCTATCGCGTGGCGCACGTTGTCGTCGCTTTTTAGCATCAGCGAACTGAGATAGCAGTAATGCGTTTCGTAGGTATATTTTCCGGCAAGTTCCTTGGGAATGTACGAGATGCCGTCCATGCGGAGTACCGGCGAATTCTTGGTCAGGTTCCAGAACAGGAATCCCTTATACCCCGGCTCGTAAGACTTCGTATGCGTCGCCTCGCCCGAGGCCATAAATTCAGCGTACGCTTCCTTACGGGTAAAGTAATTTTTCATCGCCATGTCGTCTTCAGAAATGAACGCAGAGAAAATATCCCCGTACGGAGTTTTCCTGTAGAACTTACCCACGTGATAGACGCGCTTGATTTTACCCTTCCCCGTTTTGGTGCGGTAGGTTATCTGCTTTGTCACATCGTTCTTGTTCGACATCTGTTCCAGCAGGTCCTGATTAACAACCTTGTAGTCTTCCGGAAGAATTGCATTCTTAAAGCGTTCCCCCACAAATTCAGACAATTCCTCAACACTCTTGCATTCGAAAATGTCAAGCACGCAACCGTTTACATATAGGATCTTTCCGCTGCGGGCATTTAAAAGAACCACACCTCCTGGCACATATTCCATGTAGTTCAAAGCAAGCTGTTGCAGCACTTCGGCGTTCTTGATGGCGCCATCTATTTTTGCCTTGAGCAAGCTCTTGTCCATAATGGGCAAGCGGATAAACTGGTATGCACCAAGACGAATACTTTCCTTTGCAAGATCCAAATTGTCCGTCATCACGACAAAGGGAATCTGAAGATTGCTTCTCGCCTCGTGGAATTTCCGGATTATCTTGAAGCCATCCATTTTCGGAAGGACGGCATTCACCAGCGCAAGAGAAATCCTATTCCCATATTCTAGCAGAAGCTTGAGGGCCTGCTCGCCATCTGGAACAAGCAACACGTTATAATCCGACCTGAGAATACTGTCAAGGAACGCCCTGTGCTGCGGGTTGGCCTCGGCAAGCAGAACCGTCTTCGTATTTGCCGGAAGCGTAGAATCTTCGCTACTGGAAGAGCTGTCGTAGGCGCTCACATGCGTGTTGCGGAAGCACAAATCGTAAATGTGGCAGCCGTTATTATCGGCTATCAGGCGCCCCTTCATAAAGACGTACATTCCGTGCGTCACGTAAGTCACCTCGCAAGGGGACACATAGGCAGCCTTTTCCGCCTCATGGAGCGTGTAGTACACCGGATTTTCAGGATCGTTCGACGCAGCCTCGACCTCGTCAAGATTTTTAAAGCCGAGACTCAGGAGCTGTTCTTCGTACAACTTATTTGCAAACAGGAACTTGAATGTTCCGTTCTCATAAGACATAATCGCCCTAGGAGAATCTTCCTGATAGTCGAGACGGCCAATCTTCGAGTACACGGCACGGACATTGTCGTTTTCGGCCATTATTCCGGAAGCATCCATGTGATTCATGGTATCCTTCAGCGGCTGCGGTTTTCCGTAATAGTAACCTTGGACTTTTTCACAACCGATTTGTTTCAGGAATTCCAGCTGTTCCCTTGTTTCGACACCTTCGGCCAAGGTCTTCAGGCCAAGGCTCTTCGCCATGCGGACTGTCGAACTGATGATGATGCGGGAGACCTCATTGAAGTTCGAAAGGAACGCCATGTCAATCTTGAGTTCGTCGAACTTGTAATCCTTGAGGGTGTTGAGCGAAGAGTAACCGCTACCGAAATCGTCCATCCAGACTTCGTAACCCACCAGGCGGAACCTTTCGATTTCAAGCTGGATGTAGGAATCCGAAGCCATGATGCTTTCCGTAATTTCGACACGGATGTAGTCTCGCTTAATCCGGTACTTCATCAGGGCCGATTCAACCACATTAAAGATATCGCAACCGATAAAGTCAAGGCGCGAAAGGTTGAATGAAACCGGCACTATCGGGCGGCCCTGGTCCAATTCCTCGCGAAGTTCCCTACAGACCTGTTCGATGATGTAGCTGTCGAGCTTATGAATCTGGCGCGATTCTTCAAGCGCCCCGATGAACACACCTGGATTCAAGAAACCATTTTGCGGGTCGATCCAACGGGCAAGCGCCTCCATGCCGCAGAACGTTTCCGTAATCGTGCGCACCACGGGCTGGTAGTAGACCTTGATATAGCCGTTCGCAATCGCCTCGTCGATATGGTTCACCACGTAGTTTTGCAAGATGAGGTCTTTGTGCAGTTCCTCGTCGTAATAGCGGATAAAGTTGTCGCCCTTTTTCTTCTGGATGTTGCAGGCCAGCTTCGCCTTTTCGCTCGCGTCCAGGAACACGCCATATTCTTCGATATTGCAGATGCCGACATAGAGGTCCATCGAAATCTTGGAAACGGTTCCCTTGACATACTTGCGGATAATGTTCAGCTTGTCTTCTATTCCGCTAGAATCCGCAACGACGGCAAAATGGTCGTTGGCGAAACGGCAAATCAAGTTATCGGGGAACTGCTTCTTGATACAGGAAGCGAAATCAATCAGGAACTCGTTACCCTGGTTAAATCCGTTTGCACTATTGTAGAGTTTCATCCCCACGATGTCGAAGAATATGAGAACCGGAGATCCCCCCGCGTTCCGGATGTCCTCCACGTAGTTTTCGCCGCACAGGCGGCCATATTCCATATTCGGGAG
>NZ_CAMVDO010000086.1 GCF_947166265.1 uncultured Fibrobacter sp.
CGCTACACCTTCAAGGAAGAAGAAGCGGCCAAGGCCATCGAAGCTGCTTGCGAAAAGGTCATCGCCCAGGGCTTCCGCACTGGCGACATCTACCAGGAAGGCTGCACCAAGGTCGGTACAGTTGGAATGGGTGATGCGATCATCAAGGCTCTCGGCTAATCAATGCTAAACACAACCCTCTGTTACATCGAACAAGACGGCAAGTACTTGCTGCTCCACCGCGTCAAGAAGAAGAATGACATCAACAAGGACAAGTGGATCGGCATTGGCGGCAAGTTCGAGGAAAGGGAATCTCCCGAGGACTGTATCAAGCGCGAGGCTCTCGAAGAAACGGGCCTCACGCTGATCCGCCCGAAGTACAGAGGGATTGTCACCTTCATTAGCGACGGCATGGACCAGACCGAGTTCATGCACCTGTTCACGGCGACCGAATTTGAGGGATCGCTCAAGGACTGCGACGAAGGCACGCTCGAATGGGTACCCAAGGAAAACGTGGCAAAGCTCCCCCACTGGGACGGCGACTTGATTTTCCTTGCGCTACTCGAAAGGGGCGAGCCTTTCTTTTCGCTCAAGCTGACCTACAAGGGCAGCACCTTGACCGAGGCTTTGCTGAACGAGGAACCGGTTACTTTCGATAGCGTTTTAGCGGGAAACACGTAAGTGATTTAAATCACATCACGTGTAATTCCCTACGAACCTAAATCGAAAATTTTACAAAATAACCTGTACTATGCAGGTTATTTTTTCTATCTTAAGGGGCACTCCAAACCAACCCCCTAGCAGAGTCCACTCCTCGTGAGCTCTGCTTTTTTATTTACCACTTGGCTAAGGCAGCGTTGACTAATCCGATGTCGCGAAGCGACTACCATTTAGCTAACGCAGCCCTCATTATTTCAGCATAGCGAAGCGATTACCATTTTGCGAGGGCAGCGTTGATGTTTATCGGCGTCGCGGAGCGATTACCACTTAGCTAACGCAGCCCTCATTATTTCAGCATCGCGAAGCGATTACCATTTTGCGAGGGCAGCGTTGACTAATCCGATGTCGCAAAGCGATTACCATTTTGCGAGGGCGTTCGTGATAATGAGGTCTTGAAGTTTTTCAATAGCACGAGCCTGGCCATGGCGGTCTTCGGTTTCATTCGCCTGCACATCGTAGGTGCCTTCGGCACTGAGCGACTTCGACTCGTAGATTACGCGATCTTTTACGTTATCATAAAACTTGACACTGACGCGAATCGTGACGCGGTAGGTTTCCACATCGCTTTTACTCGTGTAGTTTTCGGGCTTGTTCGTATAGCTCAAAAGGGTCATCTCGAAATCGGCATTAGCGTCTTCGTTTACTAGACGAACACCCCCTGCATTTTTCCGGAACATTTCCAGAACACCAGTACGGATATTATTCGCGAGTACCGGATCAAGCGTCTTGTCTTCGACTTCATGAATCTTGACGGTCTTGATATGACTCGGAAGCGTCGATGCAGTAAAACTGTAGCAACCGGAAAATACAATCGCTGCTAGAAGAACAAATAGCGGTTTCATTCGACGAAAAAATTTTTGTGCATAAAACATATCCTAAATGTAGAAAGATTCGCCCGATTATACAGGGTATTAGGGGTGTAGCCCCTAGGCGAAGGGGTAGCTGAAGCCGGTGCGGCGGAAGCGAGGGGAAGACATTCCCCTTTTTATTCATATTTTCGCTTCTTACATCCTACTTCATACTTCCTACTTTTCTAAATTTATCCCCGTAAATTTTTCCAACCGAGGCATAAAATGCTTGACATCAAGAAAATCCGCGAAAATCCGGAATACTACATTGCTGAAACCGAAAAGAAATATACGACCGTAAGCCTTCGTGACGTGCTCGCCGTCGATAACGAACGTCGCCCGCTCCTCACCGAAGTCGAACGCCTCAAGAGTGAACGCAACGCCCAGTCCAAGAAGATTGGCGAACTCAAGAAGAAAGGCGAAAACGCTGACGAAGCCCAAGCCGCCACACGCGAACTCGGCAACAAGATTGACGAACTCGACAAGAAGCTCAAGGAACTTGACTACAAGCAGACCGAAATGCTCATGCACGTTCCGAACATCGCTCCGCGTTCTCCGGAAGGCAAGGACAGCTCGGACAACGTTGTCGAAAAAGACGGCCCGATTCCGTTTGACTACTACACCAAGAACGATGACTTCGCCCGCGTGGACCACAAGACCTTGGGCGAACGCCTTGGCATTTTTGACTTTGAACGTGGCGCCAAGATTTCCGGTTCCGGTTTCCCGGTTTACCGCGGTCTCGGCTCTCGCCTCGAACGCGCCCTCATCCAGTTCTTCCTCGACGAACACCAGAAGGCCGGCTTCGAAGAATTCACTCCGCCGTACCTCGTTACCCGCAACACCATGCGCGGCACGGGTCAGCTCCCGAAGTTCGAAGAAGACATGTACCGCTGCGACAAGGATGACGACCTGTTCCTCATCCCGACTGCAGAAGTACCGCTCACGAACCTCTACTCCGGCGAAGTGATTCCGGAATCTGAACTCCCGAAGCGCATCTGCGCCTACTCTGCCTGCTTCCGCCGCGAAGCTGGTAGCTACGGCAAGGACACCCGCGGTCTGCTGCGTTTGCACCAGTTCAACAAGGTTGAAATGGTCTACTTCGCCCATCCGGAACACAGCTACGAAGACCACGAAGAACTCACCCGCTTCGGTGAAAAGC
>NZ_CAMVDO010000087.1 GCF_947166265.1 uncultured Fibrobacter sp.
CCTAGATCTGATGTTGGAACAAACTATTTTTGCGAAAAACCCTTGACACTACCGTTCCCGCAAAACATTCGTAAGATATTGACGATCAGAAAAAGAGACTCTATCCTTTGCACTTTCATCCGCCCCGGTTTCAAGAACCGCAACATGCACCGCCAAAGAATCGACTGCAAAAACCATCAAAAAAGCAACAATTAATAAAAATCTATTCATAGAAACGAATATAGATTTTTTCGCACAAGAAAAGCCGGATCATTATAGTCACAGATTTCCATAAAAAGGATGTGTTCAGCGCTGTTGCGATGCATCAGGGCATATAAAAGAGACAAATATGAACAGTTTATATGCCCCTGAAAGGTCGCGTTCAAGCGAAGGGGCATATAAAAAGCACTCTTTTGCGCAATTTATACGCCCTCACAGCAAAAATAAGCCCTTAAAAGTGCAAAAAAGCTACCCACCGACAGGTGGCTTTTGTAAAAAACAAAGAAAATCCCGGTTTTAGCCGGGATTTGCACAAAACAGATCGTTTCGCTCCTACGGAGCTCGCGATGACGCAGGCGCCGAATACAGCGAATACGGTTTACTTAATCCGATGCCCCTTCAGGTTGAAGCGCTTGCCGTTCTGTTCGACATAGAGCATCTGGTCGGCAAAGCGAAGCTTCGGGCCCTGCTTTACGTTAGAGTTACGAACCATGGCCGGCTTGATTGCAGTCGTACCGCTGCCGTCGTTACGGGCGACACCTTCTGCGGCAAAGCTCGGTGCATAACCAGCATTGATTGCCTCAAGGGCGCCCGCCAGGTAGGCAATCGGTGCGTTCCAGTTAATCGCAACTTCGTTAGTCGCATAGCTGCAACGGTTGTCGGTATAGGAAGTCGCAGGCTTTCCGGTCCTGTATTCTTTACATTCCCAGCTCTGGGTTCCAATATCTTCACCATTAGGCTGCGGACCACCCACAAGCATTCCCGGAACAGGGTCCGCTATGCCGTCTGCAGTACTCGGGCGGTGGTGCGGCATCTTGGGGGATTTCGTACCAAACCCAGTCAAGAAGGACATATCGAGCGGGTTCTTTCCGAGCAGATAATCAATCGCCTTGACCGCCGCTTCGTAATACTTGCTTTCGCCAGTCAGGTAATAGGCATGCAACAGCCAAACGCCCTGGTTTGCCGCCGAGGAATTGGAACCCCACTGGAAATCATCCTTGTTCATAATGACGCCAAATCCGGACTGCCCCCTCCTTACGAAGTTATCGGCTGTCTTCAAGATTTTCTGCTTTGCCTCGTCGGCATCGCCACCAAACACAGACGCGTGGGTCGCCTTGCCGTATGTCGCAATGCCATCCATGCCGCCCCACCAGGAGACATATTCCGTGCTACCGGGAACCTTGTAAGATGCGTCACCAGTCGAAATGAACAGTTCCGTCCCAGCAAAAAGCTTTTCATCGGACGGATCGTCGTTGGCATAAGTACCCGTACTCACACCAGCAGGATTGTCCAAGAAATTATTGCTTGGATTTGCAAGTCCCCAGGCGTAGGCCTTCTTGGCCGCTTCAAGGCAGGTGCTCGCATAGGTTGCGTCAAAGGGTTTGTACACACGGGAAGCCACGGCCATCACGCCAGCAAAGTCAAACGTCCCGGCAGTACTCTTGCCAATGACATACAACTCATCCCTATCCTGAGCCGGCATCACATCGCCCGGGAAACCAAGGGTCGTGAGCTTGTGGTAAACGCCACCATCGGAGGCCTGCATGGAAAGCATCCAGTCCAGGTTCCACTTGATTTCGGCAAGCAAATCCGGCAACTGACCATCGGCAGGGATATTCCACTTGAGCGTCTTGAAATAGTCGGGAAAATGCTCGTAAAGCGAAAGGAGCGTATAAGTCGTAATGCCCGAATTCACGGTGTAGCGGCCATAGTCACCAGCATCATACCAGCCCTTTGTAGAAGTGATCGTGCCCGATGCCCCCGTAGAGGCATGGAGTTTCACCATCCCATTGGTATGACCTGCGGCACGTTTCCACTGCCCCGCATAGGTTTCCTGAAGTTCAATGGATGCACGCTGGTAATAATACCACTTGAGCGAGGCCTTCGCCACATCTTCGAAAGTTTTATTAGAAATCTTCAAATCGGAACGCAGCACCTGGCCGCCCACCTTGATGGAATACGTTCCCGGATTCTTGAGTTCCGAGAAATCCACCAGCTGCACGTTCTGTCCGCTGGGTTCCCAGTTGGAAGCCGCCGACGGAGTAACCGTGAGCACCGTAGTTCCCGATGCATCCGCGATTTCCACGTTGCCGTTACCATCGACCAGGGTGAATTCCTTGGCGTCACCGGGGCGGTAACCGATCTGGTTGATGTAGGCCGTAGCGGCATTCGCTGCCGTCGCAACAGAAAGCAACGCGACAGCAAAGGGGATATACTGTTTTAAGCCAAATTTGACCATCTCAAACGCTCCTTTTAAGTTTTCTTTACAAAATATACCCTCAAAAAGGAGATTTAGGGTCTTTTTTCGACGAAAAACTGGATACAAGTGTACCCATTGTGCTACTTATTTGCGGAAAATAGGCCATTTTCTTATTCCAAGTTGGACTATAAAATCCACTACGGAACAGAAATCATTTGAGTGGACACTCCGCGCTGGGCCTTGACCTGAACAACATAA
>NZ_CAMVDO010000088.1 GCF_947166265.1 uncultured Fibrobacter sp.
TACGCTACGGGGGCTCGCGCTACTGAGACTCCGCACTTCAGTGCGGGAAATGGGCGTAGCCCATTGTTCGTTGAAGGATGTCGTAATCCAATCTTGTCGGAAACTTGTTTCCGTTACAAGATTGAGATTAGGACCTTGTCTCACTCGGTTCTAATCCAAATATGGATTTAGATATCCGCTTCTATCGAAGCGGATATTTTTTTGCTCTCGCTAGGCTCTCTGCGTTTCTTGAATAAGAACATTGGTTCTAAATCAAATTTGAATTGTAAAAGTCTGCTTCAAACGAAGCAGACTTTTTGTTATGCCCTAGCTAGACTCTGTGTGTTTATTGAAAGAGAATGTCATTCCCGCATAGGCGGGGATCTTCTCGAAACATTTAAGGTCCGCTCCATTTGGGGTAGACCTTTTATATTTGATACTTTATATGAGTTTTTTATTGCAAAGAAATTTCTTAAACAGATTGAAATTTAATTTGTTCTTAATTTCGCGATGATTCCGCTGACGTTGGTAAAGGCGCAGACCGGAAGGCTTACGACGCGTCTTGAGGCCCATTCGGCATTGTTCCCGTTTGCGGATAGAGGTGTTCCACATTCTGCGATAGGGGCGCCAAAGCAGCCTTGGCTATGCAGGGGAGTGGGGTAGTGGATGCAGTAGGGAATGCCTGCAGCGTTTAGTTTTTGAATAAAGTAATCTCTGTTTTCGGCAAGGACTGTGTACTGTGCGTAGGTACTGGTGTTACCTTCCGCGATTTTCTGCGGAACAACCTGCAACTCCTTGGGAGTGGACGCGTTGTATTCCTCAAAAAAAAGGTCGTAGAGAGCGGCGTTTTGCTCTCGCACTGCCAGTTCCTCGTCGAGGTGCCTTAGCTTGACGCGCAGGACTGCCGCTTGCAGTGCATCGAGCCTGCTGTTCATGCCTACAATCTGGTGGTCGTAGCGGCCGATGCTTCCGTGGTTTGCGATGGTGCGTACACGTTGGGCGAGTGCCTCGTCCTTGGTGAATACCGCGCCGCCGTCGCCGTAGCATCCGAGTGGCTTGCTCGGATAGAAACTCGTGATAGAAATGTCGCCGAAGGCGCAGGCCTTGTTGTTATGGGATGTAGGGGAGCCTTTCGTCGAGTCAAGGATCCTTGCTCCAAAAGCCTGGGCCGCATCTTCAATAATCCAGAGGCCGAATTCGTCGGCGATTTTACGCAGTTCCTTGAAGGGCGCGCACTGTCCGAAAAGGTTTACCGCGATGATTCCCTTGGTTCGTTTCCCGATCAGCGTACGGACGCTTTCTGGGGAAATCTGCAAGGTCTCTCGGTCGATATCCGCAAAAACGGGCGTGCCTCCTAAAAAGGCGCAACATTCCGCCGGGGCGATAAAGGTAAAATCGGGAACGATAACTTCGTTGCCAGGCTGTAACTGGAGCGTCATCAGGGCTAAGGTGAGTGCATCTGTACCGCTAGCGCAGGTCAGCGTATGGGGCACACCGGAATAAGCAGAAAGCTCTTTTTCCAGGGCGGAAACTTCCGGACCGCCAATGTAACAGCCGCTGTCCAGCACCGCCCGTTCGGCTTTTTCGAGTTCAAAACGGTATTTTTCGCGCTGTCCAGTCAGATTTACGAAGGGAATCATGCGCGCAAAGGTAGAAATTTTTGAGTACCCCTTGAAAATTATAAATAATTTGCTAACTTTGAACCAACATTTTTAAGTAGGTTTTCACCCGGAGATAATAAGGTGCCTCAACACAAATCTTGCAAAAAGCGTTTGCTTCAGGCCGAAAAGGCCAATGCCATGAACCGTTCGACTCGTTCCGCTATCCGTACTGCCCTCAAGGCTGTCCGTAGCGCAACCACCAAGGAAGAAGCCCTCAAGGCCATGCCGGCTCTGTTCAGCATGCTCGACAAGGCTGCTGCCAAGGGTCGTGCCGGTTTCTGCGCAAACCGCGCCGCTAACTACAAGGCTAAGGCCGCTAAGGTCGTCAACAGCCTCGCTTAATTTAATTAAGCAAGTTGAATTTAATAAGCTGATGCATTGATGTGTATCAGCTTATTGTTGTATTTATTTCTATGTAAAGAATTAAGTCCGCTTTTGCGGACTCTTTTTGTTGTTAGGAACGGTTTCTAGAATACCATTGCCGCAATAAATGCAAGGGCCACAATCACTGCTGCCGCTATAGCAAGCGGGTTTGCTTTTTTCTTTTGGGCGTAGGGGCTGTTCGGGTCATCTCCGAATTCGTTCTCGACAATTTCGTCATAATCCGGTGCCTCGAGGTCGGTAAATTCCGCACCTTCGGACCAGCCGGTATCCTTGTCGCTTCCGCAATGCGGGCAGAATGTGGCGTTTTCTTTGATGGGGGAATGACAATGAGGACAGAGCATGCCTGTAATATAACAAAAACCGCCAGGCGATTGCCTAGCGGTCTTTAAAAGCGAATCGGTTAAGATCCGTGAGCAACAAAGCCCCTGGTATTAACCAGGGGCGGTTGCGAGAGTGAGCGCCAACCGGAGACGTTGTCCCCGAGTTTAGCGCGAACGGTCGCTTACAGCTTGTTGTTAGAACCAAGAACGTCGACGATCTTGTGTTCGTACATCTTCTGCATGTTTTCGCGAG
>NZ_CAMVDO010000089.1 GCF_947166265.1 uncultured Fibrobacter sp.
TCACGGACGGGCCCTTGGTCATGTAGGCTTCGAGTTCCGGGAAGAACGGCTTTTCTACGTGTTCAGCGTAGAAACCGCGAGCATCAGCAGAAGTCATCTGGTGCATCTTCACGGCGCAGACAGAGAGGCCTGCAGCGATGTAACGGTCGATAATGCGTCCGATGAGGCCAGACTTGACCGCATTGGGCTTGATCATTGCAAATGTCATTTCCATAGTTGGTACCTTTTAGTTTAAGATGTGTGAAATATAGTTTTTTTACTCTTCTGCTTCGATTTTCTTCATCAAATCATCGGCGAGTTTGCCGTCACTTTTGATGTTGTCGAGAAGCCACTGGGCCGATTCCCTGAGTTCACTTTTCGGATACTTCTTCAGGAACTCTTCAAGAACCTGACGAGCATCGTCGTTGCGTTTCATATTTTCATTCAAGATGAACGCACGGCTGAACATCGCCTTTTCGGCATTCGGGTTTTCCGGCCACATCATGTAATAGGCATAGTACTCCAGTTCTGCAGCCCAGAACTCATTATTCTCGCTAAGAATCTGGGAACTTTCATAGGAATACTTTTCGAACAGGGAATCGTTTTCCGCATACGCAAGGAGAATGGTACGCAGGGTTTCGACAGATTCCTTCCACAAGCCATCGCGCATGAGCGAGTCCGCACGCGCCTTCAGAGTCGAAGCACTCATATCCACCTTATATTCGGGAGTGCTCGTATCATAAAGATGTACCGTAGCCTTGCTATAAGCTTCAGAAGAAAGCCTTTTGCTAAAGACCTTTTGATACTCGCTGTGGAGCCTCCGATAATTTTCGAACATCGTTTGTTCTAAAGTGACGCCTGCACCCGAGAAAGTACGTTCCAGATAATACAAACGCTTATAGAGGTTCTGCGGAATCGCAAGAATCTTGTTCAAGATTTCCTTAGAGTCCTCGTAAGAGAGCCCCGGTTTTTCGGGATTGCCAATTTTTTCATACAAAGCCTTCGTCTGTTCTTCGGGAACATTCTTTCCGTCCTTCAACCTTTCGAAATAATGGTCGCAAATGAAGTTCCAGCGCATATAACGGACCATTGCCCGGTATTCCCAGCTACGATTCAGGCGGGCCTTTTCAGCTGCAAAGGAAAACGCGTAGAAATCCGCAAGCATTTCGACCAGGCGAGAATGCGTTTCGCCATTCAGATTGCGCTTATAGATCATTTCGTTCTGAGCCAGAAGGTCACGTTCGGTAAGCAGCGGCTTTCCGTCTTGAGAAATCAAGACGAACGAAGAATCCACCTCGAAAAAGCGGCCCATCTTTGCGCCCAAGGAAATTTCCTTTTCAACACGATCAAAAGGCTTCAACTGGGACGGAACCTGCTTTACAAGGAAGAACCTATGGAACTGGCCGTTATTTGCGCGTATGGTAGAGGAAACATACCCTTCGGACTTACCGTCCAGTTCGGCAAGAGCATCGACCATTCCAATGCCATAAGGCAAGGCAAAGCCCTTCTTGACGCGACCCACATAGCCGCTATCCTTTGCAGTCAATTCATTTTTGCTACTTGAAACCGCAGAAAGCTTAAACTGTTCCAAAGAAGGTGTTTCTGCAAACAAATTAGCAAGCTTCAGGGAATCCGAATCCTGGATATGATACACTTCATATCCGGGGACCGTCATGAACATATCCTTGTGATGTTCGTAAAAACCCTTTGTCGAAATTTCGGGCAGCGGATTCACTTCTACGCGCTGATCCTTGCGCATATTCTGCATCAAGGTCGTCTGCAATTCCTGCTGACGGTTCTCAAAGTATTTATTCTGCCACAGAAGCGTATCCTGAACATTTTCCGGAGTTGCATTTTTTCCGACAAACGCCATGTAATCAGCCTTGCGCTTAGAGATATCGTACAGCTTTGCAACCGTCTTGCGCGCCTTCCTAAAATCCCCGAAAGAGTCTACAGGGAACAGCGAACGATTCGCATCGTAAAACTGGCGTAATTCACTTTCGGTATACATCAAGCATTCCAAAACATAAAAGCGCTGGTATACGGTCGTCAAGACACGCGGTTCGATATTCTTAAACCAAGTTTTCCATTCCTTTTCCAATTCAGGGAACTCGGAAAGGGCCCTGGACGTAAGGGCTGCCTTGGAATAAAAGTTTTCGTACAAGAGTTTGTTCTTGACCGTATCCGGCAATCTCGGATTTTTCAAAAGGAGATCGTAGTCTTCTTGATAAACCTTTTCGTCATCGATGCGAGCAAGGAGAGTATCCTTGTCACCAATGCCGTTACAGCCACTCAAGAAAAGCAGCGAAGCCAACGATGCAAGAGCCAGAAGTTTTGCCTTCATAAATCCTCTTAATTCAAAAAAACGTGCCAAAACAACTTACAAAAATTAGCCGACCCGTGAGCCGAGGCCCTCAAGTGTAAGCTGAGGGCGGAGGCGAGAGAAAAGGGCCTAGCAAATATTTTCCCTAGCATTAGCCCTTTTCGGTCACAAATATACGGCCGTTGCGGAACAGCTGCATCCACGGACCATCTTCGCCCCATTCAGCCGGGTGCCAAGAGTATTGGCAGGTGCGGAATACGCGTTCCGGGTGCGGCATCA